>JAAXHX010000063.1 GCA_012270635.1 Dehalococcoidia bacterium
GCTCAGGGTGAGCGGTGTGAGTGGCATCACCCGTAGAGGGAAAGGGAACGAGGCGTCTGGGTGTGGTATCATCAAAACGGCCCGGATCCCCCACCTTCCCGGAGGAATGATGAACGTCATAGACCCCGACAAAATCGCCAGGGAGATAAGCTCCATGCCCATATTCACCGGCGGCGAGGTTCGAGTCCAACCCCTTGTTGGCAAGGACCACACCGATTCCCTCGGTATGCTCCACGTCCACTTCGCCGCGGGGTCTCGCACCAAGTTCCACACCCACACCAACGACCAGGTCCTCCTCGCCACGGAGGGAGAGGGCATCGTCGCGACCCGGGAACGGGAGCAGGTCATGACCCCCGGCATGGTCATTCACGTTCCCCCCGGAGAGGTCCACTGGCACGGGGCCACGAAGCATTCCGCCTTCTCTCACATTTCCATCAACCCGCCCATGGACACCACCATCGTAGAATAGCCCCGACCCCGGAGAATCTTTCATGAACTGTCCCAGGTGCGAAGTAAGCCTCAGCATCGAAGAACACAAGGGGATCGATATCGACCGATGCCCCCGTTGCGAGGGCCTTTGGCTCGACCACGTGGAGCTTGACCAGCTCGAAGACACCACCTTCGACAAGGACGAGCTAAAAGGCATGATGGAGTACAACCCCCGACACAGCGATATCGACTGCCCCGTCTGCGGCGCGCGCATGACTACATTCAACTACCGCGCCTACAACCTCCCCATAGACACCTGCAAGGAAGAGCATGGCTACTGGCTCGACAAAGGGGAGGACCGCCGGGTCATCGAGATCATGAGGCAACGCATCAAGGACCTGAACCGCAAGCACAGGGCGGAAAACGAGTGGTACAGCTTCCTGTCCAAGCTCGGGAGGAAGAAGAAGGGACTGTTCGGCTAGGCCCTGCGCCCTTGCTATAATGTTACTGCTGGGCGCTTGGCAGCCCCTGCAGGTTCCCCGCTAATCCACCGAAGGATGGGCCCCGCCGGCTAAAGCGGCCCCGGGCTGAAGGGAAATGAGACCATGCTTGTACGAGTTTTAATCGAAAGACACATCAAGGAAGGCCACGAAGCCGAGGCCGCCGACATGATCCTGGAAATGCGAAAGCAGGCCACCTCTTTCCCGGGCTACGTTTCCGGCGTGACCCTCACCGACACCGCAGACGCCCGCACCATTGTCATCGTCAGCACTTGGCATTCCAGGGAAGAGTGGCAGAAGTGGGACTCCAGTGAAGAGCACCGCGCCGCCGCCAAGAACATCGATCCCCTGCTCGATGCCCCTATCTCCGTTCGCACCTTCGTCAATCCCTGGGACGCTCTGCTGGAGTGACCCGTCCCGACCCCGCCCCGAGGGTGTCCCCTATCCCAGCAGAAAGCCTTCCTTCAAGGGGTCCCGGCTGTCGACGTAGAACTGGTGCGAGCCCGTCAGATACGCAGAACCCGTGACCTCCGGTATCACCGCCGGATACCCGTCCACCCTGCTCTCTTCGATTATCCGACTCCGAAACACGGTGCCCAGAATGCTTTCGTGTATGAACTCCTCCCCTACCCCGAGACGTCCCTGCGCATGAAGAAGAGCCAGCCGCGCCGACGTTCCGGTCCCGCAAGGCGAGCGATCGAATGAGCTTTGGGCAAACGTCATGATGTTTCGCGCGTCGATCCCCGGCGAGGGGTTGTCCACGTACATCTCCACCCCGTGCAATGGGTTGATGTCGGGTTCCGTGGGATGACTAATCTCCAGCTGGTCCCTTGCCGCGTCCCGGAACGCTATGCCCCGCTCCACCAGCTGAGCCACGTTGCTCGGGACCAGCTCCATCCCCAGCCGCTCCACGGGCAAGATGGCGAAGAAGTTGCCCCCGAACACGATGTCCGTGAGCACCTTCCCCCCGTCGAAGTCCACTTGGGCATCCTTCATGTAGACGAAGGAAGGCACGTTGCGGAAGGTGACTTCCTTGACACTGCCGTCATGGTCTACGGACGCGCGGGCGTCGACGGGGCCGGTTAAGGTGTCGAGCCGTATGTCGGTGTAGGGGTGGACGGGGGTGATTTGGCCGGTCTCGATTAGGGTAGTGACGACGCCTATGGTCCCGTGGCCACACATGCCTTGGAAATCGAGAGAGTCGAAGAACAACACGCCGATGTCGCTGCCGTCGTTGACCGGCGCCGTGAGGGCTGCCCCGATGAGTTCGGCGTCTCCCCGAGGTTCCAGGGTCAACACCTTCCTCACCGAGTCCAGGTGTTGTATGAAATAGTCTAGCTTTTCCGCCATGGTCGCACCCGGAATGTTCGGGACGCCGCCCGTGATCATCCTCGTGCGCTCCCCCACGGTGTGGGAATCGATGGTCGAAATTACCCTCTCAGCCTTCATAACCCCTCCCCGATCTCTTGATGATGGCTCATTATACATGAGGCCGGGTGGTATTATGGTCCCTGCCATCCGGCCATAAACCGTAGAGGAGGAGCGTTGCCATGCCCTTCTATGACCCCGACGCCCTGAAGAGCAGGGAAATCGCCCCCGGCGCCCATATCAGGCCCCTCTGGGGAGACAAGGTGATGATGGTGTTCATAACCCTGGAGCCCGGCGCCGAGGTGCCCAACCACACCCATCCCCACGAACAGGCCGGCATGTGCCTGGAAGGAGAGTTCGAATTGACCATCGCCGGCGAGCCCCGCATGGTCAGGCAGGGCGATGCCTACCTGGTCCCCTCCGGCGTGGAGCACCGGGCCGTCGCCACCTCCGGCAAGGCTCTGGCCCTAGACATTTTTGCACCGCCTCGGGAGGATTTCATCGCCCTGCTGGAATCATGAGTCGCCTTTGCAGCGCCGGAGTCCTGCGCCCCCCTTGGAATACGCTTTCCTTTGTAGTATATTCCCCAATTGAAGCTGCTATGGCGTCGAATCGGGCGCCGGACAGTCTCAGGAAAGGGGGGAGGCAGGAACAAGCGCACCGTGGAGCGATGGGCGGCCTCATGACAATCGATCTCATACGGCCGTCCCGGTCGAGTCCCTAGAATAAATCTGGAAACTACGGAGGATGCTATGGCTTGGGAATACTACATGGGTTCCCTGCGCTGGGCACATATAATCGCAGGGATCACGTGGATTGGGCTCCTATACTACTTCAACTTCGTGCAGACGCCTTCGTTCCCGAAGTTTGAAGGCAGTTCGAGACGAGACGCTTTCGTAAACCTGGTGCCCACGGCCCTATGGTGGTTCCGCTGGGCGGCTCTAATCACAATGTTCGCCGGGACTGCGTACATATTGTCCCACGGCGTACGACTTGGCTGGGAGGGTTACGTAGGCTCACCATCGTTCAACTCCATAACGATCGGCGCAGGCCTCGGGACGATCATGTTCCTGAACGTGTGGCTGATAATCTGGCCTAACCAGAAGAAGATCATCCAGGCCAACAAGGACGGAGAGGCCCCGGACCCTGCGTGGGTCAGTGCGGCGGGACAAGCCTCCCGCGTCAACACGCTTCTATCCATCCCAATGCTCTTCTTCATGGTCGCCGCCAGGCACCTGGGAGTCCTCTGGAGCTAGAGCGAACGCGGACAATACCTGGTTAACGAAGGAGTCGACACATGGAAGCGTTGCTAAAACCGATCTTCAGCGTCTATGACCTGGTCGCCAAGCCGCTGGCCACCGTGATTGAGGCGCTGCTCAAGGCAATCATGTCGATTTACGATGTGATTACGCCAGTCATCAGCCTGCCCTTCAAAATCATCGAGATGGCGATGCGGCTGTTCGAAGCTCCCTACGCAGCCATCTTCTCACCGATATACAGGCCTTTCGGTGGGATCCTGAGCGACCACAGGCTGGTCATATTGTCAGGGTTGCTGATGTTGGGGGCGTTCATCCTGGTCATCCGGCTAACGCACGGGCTGTAAACGGCATTACACAAGGACTGTGAACAAGGGGGCCTCCCGCAGTGCGGGAGGCCCCTTTGACATGGCCCGCCCCTTGAGTCGTTTTTTGGCCCTGATGTATACTTCCCTCAAATCCCCCGACGCAGCGAACCGCTCGACAATTTAGGAAAGCATCTATGAAAGTCATCTGTCTTCAAGAGAATCTGAACGCCGCCCTGACGAACGTGGGCCGGGCCGTGGCCTCCCGCACCCCCCTACCCATCACCAGCAATGTCCTCATCTCCACCGACGCCGGACGTCTCCGGCTCTCCGCCACCAATTTGGAGCTCACCATAACTACCTGGATAGGCGCTAGGGTGGAAGAGGAGGGCATCATAACCGTCCCCGCCCGACTCCTGTCCGATTTCGTCGGATCCCTCCCCCCCGAGGAGGTCCACCTTACGGGCGCTTCCGGGGGCCGGAGTCTCAATGTCAAGTGCGCTCGCTTCCAGGCCAATATCGCAGGCACCGATCCCGAGGAATTCCCCCCGACGCCCACCGTGGAGGACGGCTTTGAGGTCGATATTGCTCCCGATCTCCTAAAGCAGGCCATAGACGGCGTCGCCTTTGCCGCCGCGACCGAGGACTCCCGCCCGGTTCTCACGGGCGTCCAGATCGAGCTCAAGGAAGGCGCCCTTGTCCTGGCCGCCGCCGACGGCTTCCGCCTCGCCGTCCATGAGACAAAGCTCGGCGACGAGCTCCCCGAGGGCAGCGCCATCATCGTGCCCGCCAAGTCTCTCCAGGAGGTCAGCAGGCTCGCATCCGGTCAGGACTACCCCGTCAAGATCAAGGTCAACGAAGGAAAGACCCAGGCGCTATTCCAGTTCGAGACCGCCGCCGTCGTCTCTCAGCTGATCCAGGGCACCTTCCCCAACTACAGCCAGTTGGTGCCCAAGGAGCACGTCTCCAAGACTACGGTGGACGTGGGCGAATTCGCCAGGGCCACTCGAGCCGCATCCATCTTTGCCCGGGACGGCAGCGGCATCGTCCGCCTGCAGACCTCCGAATCGGAAGAGAACGGCGTGAGCGGTCTCTCGATCTCCGCCCGCTCCGAGGAGGTGGGCGACAACGAGGGGGAGATAACCGCCACCCTCGAGGGCGATCCCGCCAAGATCGCCTTCAACAGCAAGTATCTCACCGAGGTCCTGAACGTCCTCGGGCACGGCATGGTGGCCCTCGAGACCTCCAGCCCATCCAGCCCCGGGGTCCTCAGACCCGTGTCCCCCTCCGAGGGAGTGAGCTACGTCCACGTGGTCATGCCCATGTTCGTCCAGTGGTAGCCGGGCCTCCTTCTGAGGCAATGGGCCGGATTGGGAATTAAACTTCCGTCATTCCGGCCCCCGAGCCGGAATCCAGGGTTGGAGTCGGGGGTCCGCTCCGGCGAATGTAGGTGAATCGAGGGTCGCAAGGAGCAATGCACATAGCTATTTAATTCTCAGAGTAGGAGGGTTTCCATGACTGCCGACACCAGGGACCAACGCATCGCTTCCCTCAAAATCATCGAAGAGTATTTCTGGATGTTCCTCAGACACCTGGGGCGTCACGCGGGGACACGGCTGGGCGATGCCGGCCTCCGTGCCCTGGAAGAGGGGTTCCACCTCTGCGGTCAGTACCGCGGCGAGTCCATGCGCCAGAACCCCGCCACCCTGGCCTCGGGCAACGACGCCCTTTCCCTGCTCAGGGCCTGGGACGTCTCCGACCTTGCCTTTGCTCACCCGGACTCCGTGGTCCAGGTCCAGGGCGGCCCCGCCGAGGCCACCGTAACCCTGCCCCGCGTCCCGGGCAGCGAGTACTTTGACAACCAAGAAGGAAGCGAGATTCTCGCCCTCTATTGGGCCAACACTCTCCTGGGCATCGCGGAGGGCTTCGATGAGGAGATGTCGGTCTCTCACTCGGATATCCCCGCCGACGGGTCGGGGCCCATGACCATAACCTTCACCTATTCCGGCGATACTTCGGGGGCCTCCGAAGAACTGCCCTCCGACCGCTTCGCGGACTCTGCATCGGCCATCCGTTTCTCTCGACGCACCTTCGGAGTCTTCGGCGCGCTCGGCATGTACGTGGCCCGGGCCCTCGAAGGACGGTTCGACGCCTCGGGCGAGGAGATCATGCGCAAGTCCCTCTACGATTTCGGCTTCGAGCGGGCCGAGGGCATGAAGGAAGAGGCCCTCGCCGCCGAGATGCCTCTCAACTTCGAGTCATGGTCCGAGATCATCCAGCGTCGGGACCCCAACTCGACGGCCTTCGTATTTCGCGGCTCCTCCCACCTCTCACCCGGCGTGATGCACACCACCTGCACCTACTGCCCCTGCGCCGAGGTGTGGGCCGAGGAAGGCCAGCGCGGCCTCGCCTTCGGATACATCTACGACATGGAGGTCCATCGGGGCCTGGTGGAGGGCTTTCACCCAGGCGGCGTCGTCAGCTGGGCCAAGGTCAAGACCCGGGGAGACAAGGTCTGCGACTTCCGGTTCCTCATCCCCGACCTGGTCACGCCCTCAGACCCCGAATGGGCCCGACGCTGACCCCTTACGAGGCTCTACGAGGAATCTAGGACATCGCGCCTCCCCATCCTCACCCCGGTGATCGTCCCCAATCCGCAGTCTGCCCCGGTCAACCGGAAAATAGGGGCATAACCTCCTGGCTGATCCGCTTCATCATCCCCTTCTTGTCAATGATGGTGAACAGTACAGTGGAGATGTTGTTCACACCCAGCGGCAGCAGCCCCGAAATCTGCGCCCCGATGTCGTCAGGGGTGCCGGGCATCAGGAAGAAATCGATCAGCCTTTGTGAGGCTAGCTTTGCGTGGTCGGCGTCCGTCTTTTCATGCTGGTACGGGTCGAACGCCTCGTAAGCTATTCTCATCTCTTCTATCAGGCCCGGCTCCGCTCGCTCGATGCGTTGACGCAAATCTTCGATCTCGGGAGCATTTCGCCTGAATAGCGCCCCGTAGAACCCGCACGCCCAGCTCATCGCGTAGGACGCTACCTCGCGGCGTGCCTCTTCCTTGGACGAGGCCACCAGGATCTCCGTCCGGGCCCAGATGTCTATCTCGGATGGGTCCCGTCCCACGGCCTCGGCGCCCCGGGCCACCTGCTCCAAGTTCCATTTCATCATCTCCGGGTGAACGCCCCCGAGCATTACCCCATCCGCCAACTCCCCCGCCATCCTCAGAGATTTCAGCCCTATCGATGCCATGTAGACTGGCACAGGCGTCCGTACCCATTCCGAGTGCATCTTGGCCCCGTGATAGGTGACTTCCCGACCCGCGGTGTAGTCCTTGATGAACCGGACTGTCTCTCTGAACTCCTGCATCGTCCTGGCGTTCATCCCCATCGTTATCACGGAGCTGAACCCCGCCCCGATCCCCACGAACGCCCGTCCTCCCGACACTTCGTTTATCGTCGCCGACGCCGTGGCTGTTACCGATGGGTGTCGGGTGAAGGGGTTGGTCACGCCGTGCCCGATTTTGATGCGGCGGGTGTTCAGCGCCGCAAGCGTCATCATCGAATAAACATCTCGTGACAGGTTCTGAGAGTCGATCATGGTCAGATGAGAAAACCCGCAATCTTCTGCCAGCTTGGCGTGGGACGCCACCTCGCTAATGGCCAGGTTCCGGCCCATGCCGACGCTAAAGTCTGCCTTCATTGTCCAAGTCCTCTCATAGCCCAGCCGTCCCTAGGACTCGACCACCGGCAGCACCAGCCGAGACGCGTGCGCCGCATCGTGGAGCGCCGTCTGCACCGCCGTAAGGGCCTCTTCCCTCGACGCCAGATGCACGGGCCCTCCGGTCCCCAGGTTCCGGGAGAAGGCCGGGAAGTTGCTCGACGCTATGCGAAGTCGTACCGACTGACCGGGCTGGAATGCGATGGAGGTCGGGCCCAGGTCCATGGTGTATTCGTAGGCTCGGTCCGGCTCTACCGGGGATGGACTTTCCAGCGACTCCCGGCACGACGCCCTGAGTATTCCCTCGCATACGTTGTAAGACGCCCCGCTCGGCTCCACAACGCTCACCGTTGCTGCCCAATCGGTGTCCCGCGCCGATGTTGCCGCCCACAGGACCAGCCTCACCTGCCCCGTCACCTCGAGTCGTCTTTCCATGGGCGCGGAGGTGTAGACCAGGACGTCCTCCCGGGTCTCGGCCGCCGTCTGCTCTATCGAACCCGCCTCCACGAATCCCGGTATTCCCCGGACGTAAGGCCCTCCCACCGTCGGGACGGGATTCAGGGGATTGTGAAGATAGGAGTCGGCGGGTTCGGTCTCTTTGGGAGGGTCGAGGCTTAGCCGTCCGTCGCCGTGCCGAGAGTTGGCCCGGCCCCCGCTCCGCAGGAAGAACGCCGTGTCCCTTGCCGCGGGGGGCCAGGTCTCAGCTTCCCGCCATTGGTCGTCCCCCATCGTGAAATAGTAGGCGCGCGGGTCGGCCTCTATGCCGTTTTCTTCCCTCTTCAACCAGTGGTCGTACCAGGCCAGCAACATCCCGTGATAGTCGATCCCGTCCCCCGACGCCCCGCCTCCGAAGTAACGCTGTCCGGCATTGGGCGGCAGCAAGTGGCTGTGTATCCAGGGCCCCAGGACTATGTGCTGCTGCTCCCGGGCCGCGGCAGTCGACCCGTTCTCCTTAAGCCACCCATGGGAGCGGACTGTGCCCCTAATGAAGCTGTCGTAGTACCCCCCGATGCTCAGCGCCGGCACCCGAACGTTGGACAACCGGTCCCACGCCCCTATTTTCTTCCAGTACTCGTCATAGGTCGGGTGGTCCATCCAGTCGTAGTAGTAGTCGGCCACCCTTTTCAGGCCGGACATCTCTCTTATTGGCAGGTGGCTCGACAGGGCCAAGGGTTCGCGGGCCCACTTGCGGGTCTCGGCAACCGCATCCCGTAGTTCGGGTGGCGTGTCCGCCAGGTTGTCCAGCACGAAACCCGCCGACCAGTGACCCGTCCACCACAAGCCAAAGACCCCACCCAGGTACGTCCAGCTATCGTACAGGTCCGCGGACGTCAAGCCGGGGGCAATGCCCCTCAACGACGGCGGGGACTCGGCGGCGGCGAGCCATTGCGTTGCCCCGTGGTACGACATCCCGAACATCCCCACGTTTCCGTCGCTCCACGGCTGGGAGGCGCACCATTCCACGGTGTCGTAGCCGTCCCGGCCCTCGAACCGGAAGGGGTACCATTCCCCACCCGAGGCGTGCCTCCCCCGCACGTCCTGCACCACCACCGCATACCCCCGGGCCGCTGCCCTCACGATGTCCAGGTGCAAGGTCCGGTATCGGGGCTTGTGCTTGCCATAGGGGATACGGGTCAGCAGGACCGGCCACTTCCCCGGCCCACTGGGCCGGTACACGTCCGCCCGGAGGATAGTCCCGTCCCTCATGGGAACGGCGACGTTGGTATCGCCGGTCAGGGACGTGGCACGCGTATGCTCTACTTTGCTTCGTCTGGGCAGCAAATGAGACCTCCATGGATTTTCGAACGGGCCGGATGGGCAGACACTACCCCGCCGCCATGGACGTGGGCCTGGCCCCTGTTCTGAACTGGGGCATCACCTTCGTCCCAAAAAGCTCCAGGGAACGCATCACCTTGTGATGGGGTATTCCTCCGCCGCCCGGGAAGTTGGTCAGCAGATGGTTCACGCCGCACACCTCCTGGAGCTCGTGCACCTTCTCGGCGACGTGGTCCGGGGGCCCGGCGAGGAACTGGCGTTCGTTCAGGAAGTCCCAGTCCAGCTTCATGTCGGATGTGGGCTTTTCTCCCGGGTCCATGTAGAAACGCAGGGATTGGCTCACGTCGGTGTGGAAGCTGCTGACGAACCCGTGGGCCCTCAGGAAGGCCTCCTCCGCATCGTCCTTAGCATCTTCCATGGTGTCCGCCACGTAAGTGTTCCGCTGCACGGCCCACCCCTCCCCCAACCCAAACTCCCGACCCTCCCTCCCCGACCGTATCGACGCGTAGGTTTCGCACCACTCCCGGATCTGGAGCACCGTGGGCCGCCAGGTTACCGCATTGAACCCCAACTCGGCCGTCTGCTTCAAAGAGTTCGGCGACGACACCGTCCCCCACAATTGAGGGTGTGGCTTCTGGTACGGCTTGGGAAAGACGGACAGCTTGGTAATGATGCCGTCCTCCGTGGCCCGGGGGTCGGGGGGCGCGTAGGGCGTGTTCCAGGGGAGCCCCGGCGGGGGCAGCGTCCAGTTCTCGCCCTCGTGGGAGAACACGTCCTCCGTCCACGCCTTTACCAGTATCTCGATGTTCTCCCGCATAAGTTGGCGGGACCTTGGCTCGTCTCTTGGATCTGCATTCGGGTGGAAGGGCACCGTGTCCCGGGGCCAGGGCCCCCTGCCGAACCCAATCTCTATCCGACCCTCCGTGAGGTGGTCCAGGGTCGCCACGTCTTCGGCCAGTCGTAGGGGGTGCCACAGCGTCGGGACCAGGCAGGCGAAGCCGAACCGGAGGTTCTTGGTGCGGCTCGCCATGTCCGCGGCCACCATCAGCGGGTTCGGGGAGTTGCCGAACCCCTCGAGCCCGAGGTGATGCTCCCCGAGCCACAGGTAGTCAAATCCCAGCTCCTCCATCAGCAGCACCGACTCCCGCATCTCCCTGACAAGCTGGTCATACGGGGTCGTGAGGCCCGGGTCTCTGAACATGAAGACGCTGCCGAACAGCATCCGCTATACCTCCCTTGTCTTACGGTACCGGCCCATCGGCTGACGGGTCGGGGCGATTATACGGGAATGTCTTCTACTCGTGCCCGTGCCTCGATTCCTCTTCCAGCCACCGCATCCGGCCCTGCAGGCCCTCTTCCGTCACCATCCCCTTTTCCAATGCGACCCTCTCCAGCGCCGACAGCCATTGCTCGTAGTAGGAACGCCCGTCCTTGCGCTGCTCGGACTCCTTGATCGCCGAGACCAGCGCCTCCCTGAAGTCCGGCCACTCAACGACCCCCGCGTCGCTCAACCCCACCGCCATGCCGAAGGCGCGGCTCTCCCACGGCGCCTCGAAGACCAGCTCCCCGTTTCTGCGGGGCAGGGTCTCCGCCCCACCCATCCCCGAAACTCGATTGTCTACGGCCTTGTCCATAGCTAGCGGCCCACCGTCTCCGGCAGCCGAGCCTTGGCCACGCCCACCATTGCGTCCCGAGTCACCAGGCCCGCCAGATCCAACTCGCTCATTCCCTCCGAGCCCTCGGGCCTTTCCGGCAGAACCATGTACCTGATCTCCGCGTTGCTGTCCCACACCCGCACCTCCACCGACTCCTCCACGTCCAAACCGAACTCCTTCAGCGTCTCCCGAGGCTCTATCACCATCCGGGAGCGGTAGGCGAAGGACTTGTACCAGGCCGGGGGCAGGCCAAGCACGGGCCACGGGTAGCACGAGCAGAGGGTGCAAACCACCACGTTGTGGACGTCGGCGGTGTTCTCCAGCGCCACTATCTCCGAGCCCTCCGCCCCCTGATACCCGAGCTCCGAGATCGCCTTCGTCCCATCTTTCAGCAGCCTGGCCTTGTACTCAGAGTCCACCCAGGCCCGGGCCACCACCCTGGCCCCGTTCATGGGGCCTATGTCCTCTTCGTAGGTCTTTACCAGCGCGTCGATGGCGTCCGTGGTGACGTACCCCTTCTCCACCAGCAGGGACTCCAGGGCCCTGGCGCGCAGCGAAGCGTAGGACTCTTCCTCGTGCTCATGGTCATGCTCGCCATGGTCTTCGTTCATTGCTAGTCCTCCGCCTCCAGGTAGCTGTCCCACATGTCGATATACACGCACTCGGTCTCCGACGCCTCTGCTCCCCACAGCTCCCGGGCCTCGAATCTCACGTTGTAGATGTGCTGAGGTTGTGGCCCGAGTCCCTGGGCCATACTGTCGTCGAAGCTATGCACCCCGTGCAGCCGCGCCACTACCCCAAATTTCCCCCGGATGTACCTCGGCAGACGGGTGTGTCCCGACGGGTTGATGTTGCGGGCCCGGACCTGATCCCCGACCCGGAACCTTGGTGATGCTTCCGTCTCTCTCTGCGGCGATCTGTGCCTGTAGATGGACGCCGCTATCTTTGCGGCCTGCTCGGGGTCCTCCCGGCGCTCGGGCCACGATTCCGGGTTCTTCGCAAAATACGCCGTCCGGCCCTCAAGCTCTTCCTCGGTAATTGCGCCGTTGCTTACCAGGGACGCCTCCAGCGCTCCCAGCCACCTCTCGTAGTAGCTCGACTGCAGGTATCGCGCCGGCTCCAGACTCTCTATGAAGACCCGGAGCCCTCCGGGCAGGGTCAGCCGTTTCCGTCCTGCGGCTATCGCCATGGCGTAGACCCGACCCTCCCATGGCTCGTGGAAGACGGGCTCGTCCACCTCGATGGGCATGGGTCCGAACCCGTGCATCCCGCCCATGTCGTGGATGCCGTTCATTGGCTAGGCCGCCAACTCGAACAGAGCCGCGACGCCCTGCCCCCCACCTACGCACATGGTCTCCAACCCCAGCTTCGACCCGCGGCGCTTCATTTCGTATAGCATGGTGGAGAGGATCCGCGCGCCCGTGGCGGCTATCGGGTGGCCCAGGGAAATGCCCGACCCGTTGACGTTGAGAATCTCTTCGATGTCGTCCCTCGGGGCCTGCCACTGCTGCAAGACCGACAGCACCTGCGACGCAAACGCCTCGTTGAGCTCTATCAGATCGATGTCCTGCCACGTGTACCCCGTCTTGTCGAACAACTTCTTGACCGCCGGCACCGGGCCGATGCCCATGTACGCCGGGTGCACCCCCGCCGACGCCCATCCCCGCAGGTACGCCATCGGCTCCAGCCCCAGCTCGTCCAGTTTTTCCACCGCCACCACCAGGCACACTGACGCGGCATCGTTCTGCGAGCTGGAGTTCCCCGCAGTCACCGAGCCCTCCTTCATCATGGGTCTCAGCTTGCCCAGCGACTCCATCGACGTGTCCTTGCGAGGCCCCTCGTCCATTTCGAACATCACGGGCGGGCCTCGGCGCTGGGGCACGGGCACCGGGACGATTTCGTCCTTGAACTTCCCCGCCTCCGACGCCGCCACAGCCCTCTGGTGGCTCCGCAGCGAGTATTCGTCCTGCTCTTCCCTGGGTATCTCGTACTTCTTTGCCACGTTCTCCGCGGTCTCTATCATCCCCGATATGTACCCGAACCTCTCCTCGGGGGACGACGCCTCCCTGCTCCTGACCAGCCGGTCGTGCAGGGTCATGGAGCCGAGACGGCCCCCCCACCGGGCCCCGGTGGTGTAGTACTCCACCCCGCTCATGCTCTCCACCCCGCCCGCTATCACTACGTCCGCGTTTTCCGTCTGCACCAGCATCGAGGCGTTAAGGATGGCCTGCAGCCCCGACGAGCACCTCCGGTCCAGCTGGTAGCCCGTTACGTGCAGGGGCAGGTCGGCCTTCATGGCGCACAGCCTGCCGATGGCCGGGTTCTCACCGCTGGAATACCCGTGGCCCAGCACCACTTCGTCAATCCTCTCTGGGTCCACCCCCGACCTCGACACCGCCTCCCTGATGACCAGGGTTCCCAAGTCTTCCGCCGGGATGCCTTTCAACGTCCCGCCAAACCTGCCGACGGGCGTGCGAACGGGGCTGACAATGGCTACTTCTCGCATGAATGATGACCTCCGGATTAGTGTCAGGACTGCTGCCCCATAGTGTACAGCATCGCCCCAAGCCTCGCCCCTCGTCAGCCGCGGGTGTCGTGAAGTACATCCCCCTCACAAACTGGAGGAAAGGCTAGGCGCAGAGAGGGTCGCCGGGCTTCCAGCGGTTGTAGACGGGGGTCGGGCCCTTGGCCAGGGCTTCGCCGGCGCGCTCCCAGAGGGTTGCCCATTCCTCCGGGTCGGAGAGGACCGAGTCGGGGTTGGCCCTGCTGCGGGCGACGAAGCCGGGGAACCAGGGCCGGCCCGTGGCCTGGCCGATGGGATTGTACCGAAGGTCGAAGCTCCAGCGGATGTCGTTGCTCCGGTTGGGCAGCGAGCAGTGCATGGTCAGCTTGTGCATGAACAGCACGTCCCCGGGCTTCAGGGGCACGGGCGTCGCCTCTCCGCCGAGACGCTCCTCCAGGATATGAACGTGTTTCAACTCGGGTTTGGCCGGGCAGTGGGGCGCCAGCCCCGACCTGTGGCTTCCCGGCACCACCGACATGCAGCCGTTCTCCTCCGTGGCTTCTATCACGGGGAGCCAGACGGTGAGGATGTCCGAATCGTCGGCTTCCGGGATGATGACGCCCTGGTCCTGGTGCCATGCCGTATACCCGACCGAAGAATCGCTGAGCATCTCCTCGGGCAGGGCGCTCTCCGGCGGCTTTATTCGGACGTGCTGGACGGGGTTGCAATATATCTCGGGGCCGATGAACTGCTCGACGGCATCCAGCAGCCGGGGGCTTCTCAGCACGTTGAACACCGCGGGCCCGGTGTGGACCGGCATCTTTTTCTCGACGTCGGTCTGGGTGAATGAGATGTCGACGTGGGGGTAGTAGTTGCCTCGGGTGGCGATGGCTATCTGCACCACCCGCTCATTGAAGGGCAGCCCCTCGAATGCGTCGGATATCGTGCCCCTTTCGAGCCACGTGCGGGAGAGGCGGTCCAGCAGGTCTTCGTATTCCGTGAATACGGGGGCCAAGTCCTCCTCGGGGTCCAGTACGTCCCGGGCCACGAGGTAGCCCTGTTCCTGGAACTTTTCCATGTCGAAGAGCTGCTTACTCATCCGAATGCCCCCTTTCGGACCAACGCAAGCGGACCGTAGGAATAGGGTAAGTCCGAGACGCGGAGG
>JAAXHX010000064.1 GCA_012270635.1 Dehalococcoidia bacterium
ACCCCCACCTCCCCCCGCAACCCCTCCACCCAGCCCCTCATTGCTCGATTGGACATCGCCTTTATCCCTGATGTCGTCATCATCCGGTACACCCAGCCCCGGCTGACCCTGCTCCGGCACGATGGGTCCAGCCACCTCTTATTTTTCGCCAACTCTCCAAGGGTCCCGAGGCCCATCAGAAGCGGCCAGGCCACGGCAAGCCGTAGTCGGTAACATCTCTTCGGGATGGCGTACAGATAGTCCTCCGCGGCGCGGTAGTGGTCCAAGGCCCGGTTGATTCCCCACTTCAGCGCGGGTCTCGCCATGGCGCTCTCCCGAGGGTCGAGCAGGTCCTCCCCCGAGAGCCCGCATCCCGCGAGAGCCTCCCTGGGCAGGTAGCACCGACCCAACCGCAGGTCCTTCGACACGTCCCTGAGGATGTTGGTCATCTGCAACGCCTTCCCGAACCTCACTCCCTTCTTGCTCATCGCTTCCAGGTCCCACTCCCCCAGCCCCGAGGAGTAGGCCATGCTCATCTCCGTCCAGAAGCGGCCCACGCATCCGGCCACCAGATAGGTGTATTCGTCCAGCTGTTCCGCCGTCTCGAACCCCGTCACGCCGTCCCCCGTGAAATAGGTCAGGTCCAGCTCCATCCCCTGGGTGAGCGTCACCACGACCTGCCGCACCCGAAACCGGTCCATCTCTCCCAGGCTTTCCAGCGCCGACACCGTCCCGGGCATCGACTCTATCAGCTTCTTCTCGGCCCCCCGGACCCCTACCCCGACAGTACGCGCCAGCGTCTCCATCTCCTCCACATCCCCAGGCCCCTCCACCTGTCTCCGAAATTCGAGGAGAGCTTTCAACCTGTCTTGCGGAGCCGCGGATTCAGTGTCGGCTATAGTGTCCGCGGTACGCGCCAGCAGATAGGCGATGCTCACCGGCGTCCTGAGGTTGCCGGGGAGCACACGGAGAGTGAGATAGAAAGCCCTGGATGTCCCCTTCAGCACGGGGCCCAGCAGCCGGGCCTGCTCCTCCGACGTCACGGGCAACAGCCCTGTGCCAGACGTGGGTTCTTTCATATCGCATTCCCTTTACGGAATGGTGAGCAGGGGAGAGACGGCGCTCACATTCAGTCTGCTGAAATATATGCAGGGGCAGTGCCCGTGCCCCGGTGAAAGGCTACCAACCGCTCATACTTCGACGAGTTCAGTGTGAACGATTTCCGTACCCGAGCCTGCTGCGATGCAGTGGTCCCCACCCTCACCCCACCATCCCCGACGCCACCTTCATACCGATCAGCATACTCGTGAGGTTCGTGTTGGCCAGGGGGATGACGGGAATGATCGAGGCGTCGGCCACGTACAGGTTCTCCATCCCGTGCACCCTCCCCCGAGCGTCCACCACCGCCCCCGGGTCGGAGGCGGGCCCCATCTTGCACGTCCCCGAGGCGTGGGAATAGTTCCCTATCGACTCCCGCAAGTAGGCCGCTATCTCTTCGTCGGACTGCAGCGGGGCCCACGGCTCCAGCTCGTGCTCTATCAGCGAGGACATGGGCGGCGCCTGGGTCACCCTACGGAACAGTCTCAGGGCATAGACCAGCGCCGCCGTGTCCCGGCCTCCCTCGTCCGTCAGATAGTTGGTCTCGATTTTCGGGGCGGCCTTCGGGTCCCGGCTGGCAATCCACGTCCGCCCGCGGGAGCGGGGCGCCATGTGACAGATGAACCCCTCCAGGGTACGGGACTCCAACGTCCTCGGTACTTGGGACGGCAGCATGTGCAGATCGAAAGGCAATCCTTCCTGGCAGACGGGGCTCCTGGCCCGCAATATCACCTGTCCCCGGTACACGCTCTCCTCGCCCAGGTCTTTCACCACCCGCGCCCAACCCTCGTCCGTCGGTTTGTACCGGATGTAGAAGGACGGGTGGTCGTGCAGGTTCCGACCCACGCCCTCCATCGCAATCGACTCCCGAATTCCCACCTCCCGCAAAACCGACTCCGGCCCCACCCCCGACCTCATCAGTATCGACGGCGTTCCATAGCTCCCCGCCGACAGCAATATCGTGTCGGCACGAAGCTCCGCGTCCTCGCCTCGGGCTTTTACGATCAGCGCCTCCGCCCTCGTCCCTTCGATGACCACTCTATCCACCATGGTGCGGTCCCAGATGGTCAGGTTGGTATGCTCCCTGATCGGGTCCAGAAATGCAAAGGACGCGTTCCACCGCTCCGAGTCCTTGACGTTGCCGTGATAGGAGGCGACCCCTTCGCCCGGCTCCGGCCCGCCCATGTCCTCGACCCTATCGAACCCCTCGTTGAGGCTGGCCTCTACGAAGGCCCGCTGGTACAGGGAAAGCTCGTTTTCCGGCATCCGCCGCGTGTACAACGGCCCCCGGGTCCCCCTGTACGGCGTCACCGAGTCCTCCGCCGCACCCTCGACCTGCTGTATCAATGGAAAGATGTCTTCGTATTTCCAGCCGGGATTGCCCGCCTCGGCCCAGGCGTCATAGTCCCGGGGGACGCCCCATATCGCCGCGCAATCGTTGTGGGAAGAGCACCCGCCAATGACCTTCGCCCGCAGCTCCAGGAAACTGAGGGCCTCTGGTCGGCCGGCATAATAGCCCCAGTCGTGGCTGTCGGGGTCGAACCGGGGGTCGAGCAGGTCTTCAGGCCACCGCCCCTCCGCCTTCGCCCCATAGTCGGGGCCCGCCTCCAGCAAGGCTACCGACAGGCCCGCCCGACACAGGACGTTTGCCGCCGCGCACCCCGCCGAGCCCCCACCCGCGATTATCACGTCGTAGTGCAGCTTTTTCATCGCGGGACTCCGGGGGGGGAAGCGCCTAGTATCCCCGCCGCTCGATGTGTTCGATCAGCTGCTTTATGGTCGCCTCGCCTGCTCGGGACCCGGGGTGCCGGACTACCGGACTTTCGATCAGCCCGCGGTAGTGAAGCGCGTTCTTGCGAATGCTCAGGTCGATTCCCTCCTGCACTTCGAACAGGACAAGGGGCAGCCACTCCCCAAAAAGCTCCTCTGCCGCCTCCGTTTCGCCTTCTGCCATGTGCCGGCATATCCGCACCAGCGTCTCCGGGAAGGCGAAACCCGTCATTGCGCCGGCGCCCCCTTGCGCCAGTTCATCCACAAGGAATAGCCCGCCCAACCCCCCGAACAGGGTCAAGCGGTCTCCGGCCAGCGCCTTTATCGCCCGTATCTTCGGCGGCGTGGGAGGGGCCTCGATCTTGCAATATCGCACCGACGGTATATTGTCCGCCAGCCGTACGAAGAACTCTGGCGGCATGTGCACCCCGGTGGTCTTCGGATAGTCCTGCACCACTATGTCAATGTCCACCGCTTCCGCCAGCCGGTAGTAGTGGGCGTACACCGCTTCCAGGTTGGTCTTGGGCATCGGCGGCGGGGCGACCATGACCGCCGCTGCGCCCATCTCCTTCGCCTCCCGGCTCCGAGCTATTGCCGCCATAGTGCTCGGCGCCGACGTTCCCAGCGTCACCGGCATGCCGTCGGCCTCCGAGATCACGGCCTCCGCCACCCTCCGCGCCTCGGCGTCGGTGAGCCTGTGCGCTTCCCCCATCACACCCAGGGCCACCACACCCTCGCACCCCGACTCCCGCGCCTTGCTCACCAGGTTCGGAATGCTTGCCTTGTCCACCGCTTCGTCTTCGTGAAACGGCGTCGCCAGCATCCAGTGTACGCCCTTGAGCTTTGTCGCCATCCGAGACCTCCCCGCCGGGAGTAGGAGCGTCGCACCTCGTACTCCCGGAGATGCGCCGCATTATGTTTGACCCGCTTCACGGGTGTCAACATCGCCCCTACAAGTCCATCTCTGTAGGATCGAAGTATGAGATACGATTGGTGAGGTGGGGCCACTCGTGCTGAGCCTGTCGGAGTATAAGCGGGGGGAGGGGCCCATCCCATCTCTGTCGGCGGGTCGAATATCAGCCAGGATAGGTGAGTGTGTCTCACCCCCTTGCATCCCCCCACCCCCCCGCCCTATCCTTCACCGTTGAGAAACGTCTTGACGATGACTTTGGAGACCCGCACCCCGTGACCCTCGCTAGCCGCTCCGACAGCGCCTTGGCCCGAGACCTCGCCGCTGAGCTGGAACGCCGCGTTTCCGGCGAAGTCCGCCTCGACGACTTCTCTCGCACCCTATACAGCACCGACGCCAGCATCTACCAAATGAAGCCCGTCGGCGTTGTCACACCCAGGAACGTCGACGACGTTGTCGCCGTCGTAGAGTTTGCCAACCGGGAGGGCATCCCCGTTCTCCCCCGGGGCGCGGGGACCAGCCTCTCCGGTCAGACCGTCAACCACGCCATCGTCTTGGACTTCAGCAGGCATCTCAACCGACTCCTGGAGGTCAACGCCGAGGAGCGCTGGGCGCGGGTCGAGCCCGGCATCGTGCTGTCGGGGCTCAACCGGCAGGTTGCAGGGCGCCGGCTCCACTTCGCCCCCGACCCCTCCACGGCCAACCGGGCCACCGTCGGCGGCGGCATCGGCAACAATTCCTGCGGCACCCACTCCGTCCTGTTCGGCAAGACCCTGGACCAGGTCATCGAACTCGACACCGTCCTCTCGGACGGGACCCGCGCGCGGCTCGGCCCACTGTCTCATAACCAACTGGAGTCCAGGCTCTCGGCCCCGGGCCTGCTGGGCCGCGTCTACCGGGAGACGTCCCGCCTCGCCGAGTCCAACCGCGCCGAGATAGAAGCCCGGTACCCCAGGATCATGCGCCGCGTCAGCGGCTACAACCTCGACGAGTTCCTAGACCCCGACCCCTTCAACCTTGCCCACATGGTCGTCGGGTCCGAAGGCACCCTCTGCACCATCACCGAGGCCAAGGTCAAGCTGGAACCTCTGCCCGACGCCACCGCCGTGGCAGCCCTTCACTTCGAGGACATCTTTCAGGCCTGCGACGCCACCCCCGCCATCATGGAGCACGGGCCCGCTGCCGTCGAGTTCATCGACGACATGATCATCCGCCAGACCCGGGCCTCCCTCGGCCTCAAGCAATACGTCCAGTTCCTCCAGGGCGACCCCGGCGGCCTGGTCTTGGTGGAGTTCTTCGGCGAGGACGAATCGGAGGTCAGGTCCAAGCTGGAGAATTTCAAGGCGGACATGGAGCGCAGGAGGCTCGGCTACGCCTGCGTCAACCTCTTGGCAAAGGAGGACCAGGCCAAGGCCTGGGCGGTGCGGAAGGCAGGGCTCGGATTGCTGATGGGCGTCCGCGGCGACGCCAAGCCCGTCCCCTTCGTGGAAGATGCCGCCGTAGACCCCAACCGTCTCGGGGAGTTCGGCCGACGCTTCGACGAAATCGTCCACGCCCACAGCACCACTGCCTCCTACTACGGCCACGCCAGCGTCGGCTGCCTGCACATCCGACCCCTGGTCAACCTCAAGAACGACCCCGGCATCCAGAAGATGGAGTCCATCGCCGAGGCCGTAGCCGACCTCGTCCTGGAGTTCGGCGGCTCCCTCAGCGGCGAGCACGGAGACGGCATAGTCCGCGGCGTCTGGACCGAGAAGATGTTCGGGCGAAAGATCTATGATTCCTTCGTCGAGCTCAAGGACGCCTTCGACCCCAAGCGCATAATGAATCCCGGCAAGATCGTCGAATGCCCTCCCATGTCCGAGAACCTGCGCTTCGGGGCGGAATACCGGGCGCAGGCGCTCAATACGCGAATGGACTTCTCGGCCTTCGAGGGCTACGCCGGGGCCGTCGAGATGTGCAACGGTATGGGCGAGTGCCGCAAGTCGGCCGGCGTCATGTGCCCCTCCTTCCAGGCCACCCGAGAGGAGGAGCACTCCACCCGAGGCCGCGCCAACCTCCTTCGCTCTGCCCTCTCCGGCGCCCTCCCCCACGAGACCATGATAAGCGAGCGCCTCCACGAAGCCCTTGACCTCTGCCTGGAGTGCAAGGGTTGCAAGGCCGAGTGCCCCTCCAACGTCGATATGGCCAAGCTCAAGTACGAGTTCCTGGAACGCTACAACGCTGCCAACGGCACTCCTTTCCGCTCACGGCTCTTCTCCGAGATAAACCTGGTCAACCGGCTGGGATCCGCCTTCGCCCCGGTGTCCAACTGGCTGATTGGCTTGCCCGGCGCCCGGGCCCTCAATCACCGCTTCCTCGGCATCCACAAGGACCGAGCACTGCCTCCCTTCGCCAGCCCCGGACTCCGACACTGGTTCAAAAGCCATCGACGCCTGGGCTCCGGCTCCCGAGGCGAGGTAATCCTCTTCAATGACACCTTTATGACATACAACTACCCCTCCGTCGGCATTGCCGCTGTGGAGCTGCTGGAGTTGGCCGGCTACCGGGTGCGCCTCGCCGACGTTCGCTGCTGCGGTCGCCCCATGATCTCCAAGGGCCTCCTGCGCCGGGCCAAGGGCAACGCCCGCTACAACGTCGACCGCCTCTTTGATGCCGCGTCTAGGGGCGTCCCCATAGTCGGTTGCGAGCCCAGCTGCCTGCTGACCTTCCGGGACGAATACCAAGACCTTCTCCAGGACGACAAGTCAAAAGTCGTGGCGGAGAACAGCTTCCTGATCGACCAGTTCCTGGCCAAGCTCGCCGACGAGGGAGCCCTGGACCTCGCCTTCTCCGGCCAGCCTCGGAATGTCTTGTTCCACGGTCACTGCCACCAGAAGGCGCTGGTCGGCGTGGAGGCCGCGAAGACCGCCCTCTCCCTTGCCCCGGGCCACCAGGTGGAGGTGGTCGACGCCGGGTGCTGCGGCATGGCCGGCGCCTTCGGCTACGAAAAGGAGCACTACGAGCTATCGATGCAGATAGGGGGGATGAAGCTCTTCCCGGCCATTG
>JAAXHX010000065.1 GCA_012270635.1 Dehalococcoidia bacterium
GGGCAGGTTGTGAATCGACAGGCCGATGCGGTGGTCGGTGATGCGGTCCTGCGGGAAGTTGTAGGTGCGCACTTTCTCGGCCCGGTCCCCCGTCCCGACCTGCGAACGCCGGAACTCGGCGACTTCCGCCTGCTGCTTCCGGTGCTCGATGTCGTAGAGTCGGGCCCGTAGGACGGACATGGCCTTGGTCTTGTTCTTCAGCTGGGAACGCTCGTCCTGGCAGACGGCGACCATGCCGGTGGGCAGGTGGGTTATCCTCACGGCGGTGGCGACCTTGTTGACGTTCTGTCCCCCGTGCCCCCCGGCGTGGAAGATGTCTATCTTCAGGTCGTCGGGGTCTATGTTCACCTCCACCTCTTCCATTTCGGACATCACTGCAACGGTCACCGTGGAGGTGTGAATCCGCCCCGAGGACTCGGTCACCGGGACCCGCTGCACCCGGTGCACGCCGCTTTCGTACTTGAACTTGCCGAAGGCCCCCTCTCCCCTGATCTCGAAGACGACCTCCTTGAGCCCGCCTATGCCGATGTCGTTGGTGTTCAGGACCTCGGTCTTGAAGCCGAGGGCCTGGGCGAACCGCGTGTACATGCGATACAGGTCCGAGGCGAAGAGAGCGGCCTCGTCGCCCCCCGCCCCCGCCCGGATCTCCATGATGACGTCCTTGCGGTCACGCAGGTCTCCCGTGACCAGGGCCTCTTCCATCTCCCTGGCCAGCCGTCGGTGACGCTGCTCCAGGTCGGCCATCTCGTCCCGTATGAAGGAGGCCATTTCCTCGTCAGGGTTGTCGTCCAGCATGGAGCGGCTGTCTTCCAGCTCCCGCCCGGCGTCCTTGAACTCCCGGTAGGTCGTCACCAGGGCCTCGATGGACGCGCGCTCCCGAGCGAGGACCTGTATCCGCTGGGGATTCGTGGCGATCTCAGGGTCGGCCATGAGCCGGTCCAGCTCCCGGAACCGCTCATCCATCTCTTCCAACCGGTCGAACTTCTCCACTTGCCTACACCGCTCTCTTCATGGAAAAGCCCCCGAGGGCCGGAGCGCTTTGCTCCCGATTATAACAAATGCCCGTTCAGCCACCCGAGCCGACGAACTCGTTCAGAAAGATGAGTGATACCTGGAATCGTGCCATGCTGAGGGTAGCAGATGGTACTGCGGCCCCGCTTGACCTTATAATCTACCGGCTGTCCCCCGAGCGTGGGCCCGGTCGACACGGATACGCAAAGCCCCCATGAACAGCATAGAGTGGCGAGACGGCAAGCTTAGACTCCTGGACCAGACGCTGCTTCCCCGGCAGGAAGTCCAGCTTGACCTGGACGACTACAGGGAAGTCGCACGGGCCATCAGGGAGATGCGCGTCAGGGGCGCCCCGGCCATAGGGGTGGCCGCCGCCTACGGCGTGGCCCTCGGCGCAGACGGCATTGCCTCGGACGGCGTGGCCGATTTCAGGGCTCGGTTGTCCGCCGTATGCGACGAAGTCGCCGCCTCCCGACCCACCGCCGTGAATCTCAGGTGGGCCGTCGACCGGATGTGGAGAGTCGCAAGTGGGCAGAGCAGCGTGGAGGCAGCGAAGGCAGCCCTTCTCGCCGAGGCCATCTCCATCCATCAAGAGGACGAGGCGATCAACCGCCGGATCGGGGCCCACGGGGCGAGGCTGTTGCAGGGCCGGGAGATGGTGATGACCCACTGCAACGCTGGGGCATTGGCCACGGCGGGTTACGGGACGGCCCTGGGTGTTGTCCGCTCCGCGATGGAATCCGGGAACCCTGTACGGGTCCTCGCCACCGAGACCCGCCCCTTCCTCCAGGGGGCCCGGCTCACCGCATGGGAGCTTTCCCAGGACAAGATCGACGTTACCCTGATAACCGACTCGATGGCCGGCCACTTCCTAAAGTCGGGCGACGTCGACTGCGTGGTGGTCGGCGCCGACAGGATCGCCGCCAACGGCGACGTGGCCAACAAGATAGGCACGTATTCCATAGCCGTCCTGGCCAGGGAGAACTCGGTGCCTTTCTACGTGGCCGCCCCCATCAGCACTCTGGACCTCGACCTCGCCACCGGCGACGACATACCCATTGAGGAGCGGGACCCTAAGGAGGTGCTGGAGTACGCGGGCGTCGCCGTGGCCCCCGAGGGCGTCAAGGCGGCCCACCCCGCCTTCGACGTTACGCCCTCCCGATTCGTCTCCGCCATCATCACCGAAAACGGCATAGCCCGCGCCCCCTACGACGAGTCCCTCAAGCTGGTCTCCCACCCCAGCACATAGGCGTCACTCAACGAAGGTATATGGCTAAAGCATCGGTAGGAATCATCGGGGGGAGCGGCCTCTACGACATGGAGGCCCTTACAGACAGGGAAGAGGTCCACGTCGACACCCCCTTCGGCAGCCCCAGCGATGCCATAACCGTCGGGACCCTGGAGGGGCGTCGAGTGGCCTTCCTCCCGAGGCACGGCAAGGGCCACCGCATCACCCCCACGGAGATACCCGCCAGGGCCAACATATTCGCCCTGAAGACGCTGGGCGTTGCCCATATAGTCTCCGTGAGCGCCGTGGGCAGTCTCAAGGAGGAGATGCACCCGCTGGACATGGTCGTCCCCGACCAGATCATCGACAGGACCAAGAGCCGGGTGAACAGCTTCTTCGGTGGAGGCATCGTGGCGCACGTGGCCTTCTCCAACCCCTTCTGCCCCAGTCTCAGCCGCGTCCTATACTCGGCGGCCCGGGATGCCGGGGCCCGGGCCCACGCGGGAGGCGTCCTCATCGTGATGGAAGGGCCCCTGTTCTCCACCCGCGCCGAGAGCGAGCTTTACCGCTCCTGGGGCGCATCTGTCATAGGCATGACCGCCCTGCCCGAGGCCAAGCTGGCCCGGGAGGCGGAAATCTGCTATGCCACCCTGGCCTGCGTCACGGATTTCGACACCTGGCATCCGGACCACGATTCCGTCTCCGTCGAGCTGGTCGTATCCAACCTCCTGAAGAACGTGGACGCTGGGCAAGGGATAGTCAGGCGGCTGATGTCAAACGTGCCCGGTCGGGGGGACTGCGTCTGCCCGACCGCCCTGGAAAATGCCATAATAACCGCCAGGGAGGCGATACCGGAGCGGGTCAAGGCGGACCTCGCGCCGCTGATAGGGAAGTACATGTGACTCCCGGGACGGCCTGCCATCCTAGCCTTAAACCCCTCCACGCGATAAACTGTTATGCTGAATCGTAATTCTCGACCCTCGCCGGGTCGGATGGCTGGAGCCGGGAGGAATAGATGACTTCTGGACAAGACGTTTGGAAGGAAGAGGGCGAGCCTTTCACCAGGATTACCCCAAAGGCCGCCAACGACATGATCTCCGAGGGCAACGTCCGGATCATCGACGTGCGCAACCAGGACGAGTGGGACGAGGGCCACGTGCCCGGCGCCACCCTCATCCCTGTCGATGACCTGTTCTCGAGGATGGACGAGCTGGAGCGAGACAAGAAGCTCCTCTTTATATGCGCCATGGGAGTCCGCAGCGCCCTGGCTTGCGAGATGGCCGCCGCCTTAGAATACACGGACCTGTACAACATCGAAGGCGGGACGGGGGCCTGGGCGGAAGAGGGTTACCCGATTGAATAAGGACGGGCCTACCCGTTCCCATCGGGCATCGACCCCCGTGCCCCTGCGCCCGGTTCCCGGGCCCCGTTGTCACCCCCTTAGGAAAGAGAGCCTCAACGCCCCATGGCAACCATAGCTTCGGACATCAAGGACGCGGGCCGCGCCGCCGAGGGGCAGGACCGCATGGACTGGGCCGCCCGGGAGATGCCCGTCCTGCACAGGATCAGGGAGCGCTTTTCCAGGGAGAGGCCCCTGGAAGGCCTGCGCATAGCCGCCTGCCTCCACGTGACCACCGAGACCTCCAACCTCGTCCTCACTCTCAAGGAAGGGGGCGCACAGGTTGCCCTGTGCGCCAGCAACCCCCTCAGCACCCAGGACGACGTCGCCGCAGCCCTGGTTGTCAACCACGGCATACCCGTCTTCGCCGTACGCGGCGAGGACGACGCGCTTTACTACAGCCACGTCAACTCCGCCCTGGACCTTAGGCCCAACCTGACCCTCGATGACGGCGCCGACCTTGTCGCCACGGTGCACCGGGACAGGGCCGACCTGCTGCAAGACCTGGTCGGGGGCATGGAAGAGACCACAACTGGCGTCATACGCCTCCGCAGCATGGCCTCCGACGGCAAGCTCCGGTACCCGATAATCAGCGTGAACGAGGCCGACACCAAGCACCTCTTCGACAACCGCTACGGCACCGGTCAGAGTACCATCGACGGCATAATCCGTGCCACCAACATCCTGTTCGCCGGAAAGACCATGGTGGTTTGCGGCTACGGCTGGTGCGGTCGGGGCATCGCCAGCCGGGCCCGGGGGCTCGGGTCCCGGGTCGTCGTCGTGGAGGTGGATCCCATCAAGGCCCTGGAGGCCGTCATGGACGGCTACCAGGTGATGCCCATGATGGAGGCCGCACAATCGGGGGACATCTTCGTCACCGTCACCGGCGGCTACCGGGCCATCGACACCCGGCACCTGGCGGTTATGAAGGACGGTGCATTGGTCGCCAATAGCGGCCACTTCAACGTGGAGATAAACGTCGAGGCCCTTGAAGAACTCTCCGTGTCCCGGCGGGACATCAGGAACGTGGTCCGCGAATACACCTTCGCCGATGGACGCCGGATACACCTCCTCGCAGAGGGTCGGCTGATCAATCTCGCCGCCGCCGAGGGCCATCCGGCCAGCGTCATGGACATGAGCTTCGCCAATCAGGCCCTCTGCGCCGAGTTCATGGTCAAGTCGGGAGGGAGCCTTGCCCCGGGCGTCCACCCCGTCCCCCGAGAGATCGACCAGGAGGTGGGTCGCCTCAAGCTTCTTTCCATGGGTGTCCGGATCGACGATCTGACCGACGAGCAGGTGAAGTACGCCAACAGCTGGGAGTCGGGCACCTGACCCCTGCCTGAATGGGCAATCAGACCGCAGAGCTAAGGAGAATATATTGAGCACAACCCTGATGACCTCCGAGTCCCACATGCTCACCTCGGAGTCCGTCACCGAAGGCCACCCGGACAAGCTGTGCGACCAGATTTCGGACGGCGTCCTGGACGCCATTCTCGCCAACGATCCCCAGGGCCGCGTTGCCTGTGAAACATCCATGACCACGGGCCTCGTCCTGATCGCCGGTGAGATCTCCACCGCGACCTACGTGGACATCCCCACCATCGCCCGGAACGTGATCCGGGAAGCGGGCTATACCAGGGCCAAGTACGGCTTCGACTACGAGACCTGCGGGGTCATCGTTTCCATAAAGGAGCAGTCGGGGGACATCGCCCTCGGGGTCGACCGTTCGATGGAGGCAAAAGAACAAGAGCTTCCCGTCCAGGAGAGCCAGAACTTCGACCTCATCGGGGCGGGGGACCAGGGGATGATGATAGGCTTCGCTTGCAATGAGACCCCCGAGCTCATGCCCATGACCATCTCCCTGGCCCACAAGCTCTGCCAGCGCATGGCCGTCGTCCGCAAGGATGGCAGCCTCCCTTACATCCGCCCCGACGGCAAATCCCAGGTCACCGTCGAATACCGCTACGGGGTCCCCACAAGGGTCGATACCGTTGTCCTGAGCTCCCAGCACGACCCCAACGTCACCCACCCGACCATAGAAAGCGATCTGATCGAAAACGTCATAACGAAGGTGATACCGGCCCACCTTCTGGACGACGACACCAAGTACCACGTGAACCCCACCGGTCGGTTCGTGGTTGGGGGCCCCATGGGAGACGCCGGCCTCACCGGGCGCAAGATAATCGTAGACACCTATGGCGGCGTGGCCCGACACGGCGGCGGCGCCTTCTCCGGCAAGGACCCGACGAAAGTCGACCGGTCCGCCAGCTACGCCGCCCGCTACGTTGCCAAGAACCTCGTCGCTGCCGGCCTTGCCGATAGGCTGGAAGTCCAACTCTCCTATGCCATAGGGGTTGCCCACCCCATCTCCGTGGCCGTCGAGACCTTCGGCTCGGGCAGGGTGCCCGACGACCTCATCCTGGAGCTCACCCGGAAGCACTTCGACCTCAGACCGGCGGCCATCATCGAAGCC
>JAAXHX010000066.1 GCA_012270635.1 Dehalococcoidia bacterium
CCCCGTTACGAACGTAGGACGAATAATTGCCGGAGTGATAGCCGTGTTGGGGGTTTCGCTTTTTGCTATACCCGCTGGGATCATGGCCTCCGGCTTCTTAGAGCAAATGCAGCTGCAACAGTCCCCACAACCAAGGATATGCCCCCATTGTGGCAAGGAAATTCGGGGCAATGGCAACTAATGCCCAGCGCCGACATGTTTCGGCAGCACGGCCAGAAGGCATTGAACAATGGGCGCATGCAAATGCTATGGAAAGTCCACCGGGTCCCTGTGTAGGAGCATTAGGAGTGCAGGAAATGACGAGAAAACGCTGTGGAAACGGTCAAGAAGACCTGTTTCGCGGCGGCCCTACGTGATGCCCACCCGGATTCGGTGAGGGGAGAATCCGCAAGGCATGGGCCACGGCAGGGGTCAATGTTTCGGAGACCGAGATTGAAGAGAGTCTAGCCTCCGGCTGGAGTCACGCTTTGAGGAAAGCGATGGAGGACCGAATTCTGTCAGCCGGGAAAAAGCGGGGGATTGAACCGGTACCGGCGCCGGTTCGGCATCAGCGAGAGTCGCCTAGACACAGGCGGGCATCTCACTGTATTCAGGAAGACGACGATTCGGTCGGGATGTTTATAGCGGACGCCAGCTCGGGGATATGAAAGGGGCTAGGGGTCCAGCCTGAGCATGGGGGCGTCCTTGCCCTCGCCCATCTTGTAGACGGCGGAGTACATGTTCCACCACATGTTGCGGCCCTCCAGGGCGGCGCGTCGCACGGAGGCTTTCCGCTCGGGGGTGGTGGCCAGGGAGGATGCAGTGGCCCATCCGGTCTCGGCGTGGACTTCGTCGGCGCCGACGTGGACGGCGAAGTAGGAGGCCTGGGGTTCGGTGTAGCCGTACTTGGCGATGAGGGCCTTGGTTACGCCGTCGCAGAACTCGGTGAACATGTCCTCGATGCCCATGGATACGAAGCTGAGGGCCTCCAGCCACTTGCCGCGCATGGCGTAAGCGGAAACGGTGTCGGGGTAGACCTTGGTCTCGGGGATCATGGGCCGAGCGTCGACGTCCTCTTCGGAGAAGCCGGCGGCGGCCCCCGCCCGGATGGCGAGCTCCCAGTGGGAGGGGACCTCGGGGGTGCCGGTGAGCTCGCCGAAGAGGTTCTCGGCCAGCTCCATGCGGGTGTGTCTCGGGGCCTGGGGGATGATGAGAGACAGGGAGGAGATGCCCTCTTCGACGGTGTGCTTCAGCTGGGCACAGAGCTCGGCGAGGGTGTTTCGCCGGAGGACGCCGTCGACGAGATCGATGTAGATGGGATGATTGACGACGGCCTGGGACTGGATCTCTTTCCTAAGGTCCGTCCAGAAGGTGTCGGTGGTCATGGCATGGCTCCGTCGGGGGGTGGTATGGGGGGATTTTAGCATAAAAGAGGGGGTGGTCCTTGGGGGATGCGGGAGCGAGGGGCCTCATACCCCCCGCTCATGCTTTGACGGGCTCAGCATGAGCGGCCCCACAGGGGGGATTCGGGTCAGAGGGGGTGGGTGGGGGTGGCGAGAAGCGCCAGCCCCGAGGCCACTATCGTGATACCGGCAAACACGAAGGTCGATTCTATTGATATGTGGTCGGCGATAAGGCCGCCGAACACTGCCCCAAATGCCCCGATGGCCATCGACGCCGAGTAAACAAGGCCGACGGTGGTGCCGTGAACCCCCGGAGGCGACAGGTCTATGGTCGTCGCCACCAGGATCGGCAAATAGGCGAAGGTGACTGCGCCGATGGCGATAATGACAAGGAGCAGTTGTATTCCTGGGTCGGCGTAGGCGAGCGCCACACAGAGCAGGCCGAAAATAGTCAGCTCGGGAACAAGCGCACTCTTGCGGCTGAACCGGTCAGATATGACCCCCAAAATCGGATGGACTACTATGCCGACGGCCTGCAGCAGGGAGATGTACAGCCCGACCTTGAAGGTCGAAAACTCCAGGTGCTCCCTCAGATATATGGGGAGGAAGGTGCCCATGGCGTAGTCGCCCATGCTGATTGTTCCGCACAGCGTTACAACGGCCATCACGCGCCTGTTTTTCAGAAGCGGCGCAACAGCCGAGAAGTATTCCTTGATCGAAGCCGCGCCTCGCGGCCCCTTCAGCCCCCGCAGGACGAACCACAGGACGATGACTGCAAGGGCGGCCGGAAAGAAGCTGTACTGGAGCAGCCGAGGCCAGAGGATGAACTGAAGGAGCGTTCCGGCCACCAGGGGACCCAGCACCTCTCCCAAACTCGCCCCTGCTCCGTGCATTGTGAGAGCCAGACCTCGCTTTCCAGGGAACCGGTCAGACAGAGATGCTATGGCCGTGGGGTGCCACAAGGAAGTGCCCACACCGACCAGAACCACGGCCAACGCTATGGCGATGTAGGTCTGCAGTGACCCCGAGGCCAGGTATCCGAAGGCGACCAGAATCACTGCCGCCATCAGTATCAGAGGCCGTTTGCTGCTGTAGCGGTCTGCGATGAAGCCACCGGGCATGGCGGCAATGCCGCTGCTTACGTCCCGGGTCATGACGAGGGCGCCTGCCGCGAAGTTGCTAAGCCCCAACCCGAGCTTGATTTCAGGAAAGATCACCGTGAAGGCGGCGCCGTACAGGTGCTTGAGCCCATGCCCGGCGATCATGGTGAATGCCAGCAGTCTGGGGCCGGGTTGGCGCGCTTGGAGGTCGGTGGAAGAAGCCATCGTCAATGCTGCCGTGGAAACAGGCGGGCGGCGTGAGTTTACTATGCGCGGGTTGCGGGCGCAGGTACCGGGTTTTTGCGGGTGGGTACGAAAATCAGGAGCAGGGCGGCGGCTATTACGACGGCGCCGGCAAAGATGAAGGTGGACGGCAGGGAGACCTCATCGGCGAGGAGGCCGCCGAGGATTGCGCCAACGCCGCCGAAGAGCATGGACCCCGTGTAGATGAGGGCTACGGAGGTGCCGTGGACTCCCGGGGGAGACAGGTCTATGGCGTAGGCCACGAATATGTGGTGGAAGGTGAACATCACCGCTCCGATGGCGATGATGGTGAGGATTAGCTGCGGCCCCTCCGCGGCGTAGGCCAGGGCGATGCAGAGCAGCCCGAAGAAGATCATCCCCGGAATCAAGGCCACCTTCCGCCCGTACTTGTCGGAGACGTAGCCCATGATGGGGTGTGTAACAATGCCGACGGCCTGCAGCATGGAGGCGTAAACCCCGACCTCGAAAGAGGAGAAGTCCAGGTCTTCCCGTAGATAGATGGGCACGAACACGGATATGACGTGGTTGCTAAGAGACCGGAACCCCGACAGTACGACGACAGCGATAAAGACCCAGTTCTTCAGGAGAACGCCGGAGGTGGCGAAATACTCCCTGATGGACGTGACCCCCTGCTGACCCCGAAGGTTCCTGAGGGCGAACCAAACCAGGACGGCGGCCACGGCGGTGGGTATGAAGCTGTACTGGAGGAGTTGGGGCCAGGCGATGACCAGGAGCAGGCTGCCGGCGATCAAGGGCCCGAGAATCTCGCCGGCCGACCCCCCTGACCCGTGGAGGGATATGGCAAAGCCCCTGCGGGTCGGGAACCTGGCAGAGAGAGAGGCGAGGGCCGAGGGATGCCACAGCGAAACGCCGATACCGAACAGCACTATAGAGATGGCCACTGCCCAGTATCTTTCCAGGGTGCCGGCGGCCAGGTATCCGATGGCCAGGAGGGCCATGGAAATGGTCAGGATCATGGCCCACTTGCCGCTGAACCGGTCCGCGATGAAGCCGGCGGGCATGGTGGATACGCCGGCGGAGACGTCTCTGGCGGTGACGAGGGCCCCCGCGGCGACGTTGGTCAGCATGAGGCCCGCCTTGATCTCCGGCAGGACGATCATGAAGGCGGCGGCGTAGAGGTGCTTGAGCCCGTGGCCCGCTACGGTGGTGGCGGCTAGGAGGTATCGGCCCTGGTCGGCTGGCTGGGAGGCAGCGGTCGAGGCCATTGGCTAGAGACGGGCCCCGTACCTGGGATTGGGCCCGAGGGTGTGCTTGATGACGCCCTGGGCAGCCTTGAGGAAGCGGATGATGATGCCGCGGGTCTCGGTGGGGTCGATCATCTCCTCGACGCCGAAGGCCTCGGCGGTCTTCCAGGGGGACGCGGCCTTGCGCATGCGGGACTCGACCTCGGCTATGAGGGCGGAGGGGTCGTCGGAGGCCTGAATCTGGCGTCGGTGGGCGGCGTAGACGCCGCCCTCGATGGGCATGTCCCCCCACTCGGCGGTGGGCCATGCGAGCCTGAGGTTTAGACGGCCGCCGTTGGCGGTGGCTGCCCCAGCCATCCCATAGCACTTGTGCAGATAGACGGAGACCAGGGGCACATTAGCGTCGTAGAGCGCTTGGAGGGCCCGCATGCCCTTGCGGAGGGTGCCGTCCCTTTCGGCGGCGGGGCCTATCATGAAGCCGGGGACGTCCACGAAGTAGATCATGGGGATGTGGAAGGTGTCGCAGAAGTCGATGAAGCGGGTCTTCTTTTCGGAGCCCGGGCCATCGAGGGCGCCGCCGAGGTGCATGGGGTTGTTGGCAAGGATGCCGACGGGGTAGCCGCCCATACGGGCAAAGCCGCAGACGAACGCCGGGGCTCGGTGTGCGCCGATTTCGAACCAGGAACCGCGGTCAGTGATAACCTCTATGACGTCTCGAACGTCGTAGGCGGTCTTTTGGTCCTCTGGCATGATCTTCAATAGGACATCGTCCTGGCGGTCGGGGAGATCGTCGGTGGGAACGTAGGGTGGCATCTCCCAGACGCTCTGGGGAAGATAGCTGAGAACGGTCTTTAGTTGCCGTATGGCATCGTCGTCGTCCTCGGCGATGTTGTCCACAACGCCGGATATGGCGGCGTGAACTTCAACGCCGCCCAACTCGAACTTGTCGATGCGGTGGCCGAGGGCGCGTTCCACGAGGGGAGGGCCACCGGCGAAGACGCAGGCGGCCCTGGTCATGACGCTGAAATGGGATACTGCGACTCGGGCCCCGGTGACCCCGGCGCAGGCCCCCATGGCCCCGACCAAGACCGGCGTCTCTCCCATGAGCTTGTAGCACACCCCGAAATCGTGGCCGCTTACGAGAGGAGCGTAGTTCTGGTGGGCTTCCCATCCCACGCCGCCTCCGACACCCTCCATGAGCATGACAAGCGGGATTCGGTATTCGTGGGCGAGCTCCTCTATGAAGCCGCCCATGCCGCCCTTCAGCCGGTCGTGGTGGATCTCCAGCACGCCGCCCTCTATGGTGAAGTCCTCCCCTCCCACGGCGACATCCCTGCCATCGATCTGACCAAGACCCATTACGTAGCCTGAAGCGGTGTCCGGAAGGCGGTTGCCGTCGGTGTCGAAGCGCTTGTGAATGGCCACAGTGCCGACTTCCAGGAAAGAGCCCGGGTCTGTGATGTGGTCTATGCGTTCCCGGATGGTCCAACGGCCGCCGGCGCGTTGCCGGGCGATGTTCTCGGGGCCGCCGAGGCGGAGGGCGCGCTCCCGGGCCTCGACGAGCTTGGCGCGGGCGGCTTCCCAGGTGAAGTCGGGCATAGATCGCTCCTTGGGTGCGGGGTGGGGTTATGGTAATGGGAAGGGAGCGGGGTTTTCAATAGGGG
>JAAXHX010000067.1 GCA_012270635.1 Dehalococcoidia bacterium
TTCGAAGAGGAAGCGTTGGCCGTTTTGAAGAAGAGGAAGAACCTGCGCATTCTGGAGGCAGGGCCGGGGGGCGAGGCTTCGGGGCTGGACGTGAAGACCGTTCAGGGCGGCTTTCTGGTCCAGACCCGGGACACGGGCGGGGACGACCCATCGACGTGGCGGTGCGTCACCAAGCGGGCCCCCACGCCCGAAGAGATGGAAGACTTGGCCTTTGCCTGGAAGACGGCGAAGCACGTGAAGTCCAACGCCATTGTGCTGGTCAAGGGCAAGACGTTGATGGGGATGGGGGCCGGTCAGCCGAACCGGGTGAACAGCGTACACCTGGCCCTGCGGGCCGCGGGGGAGCGGGCACGAGGCTCGGCGCTGGCCTCCGACGCATTCTTCCCCTTTGCCGACAACGTGCAACTGGCGGCGAAGGGAGGGGTGGTCGCGGCAGTGCAGCCGGGGGGATCGGTCCGGGACCAGGAGGTCATCGACGCAGCAGACGAGCTGGGGATGGCGATGATGTTCACAGGCGTCAGGCACTTCAAGCACTAGGGCGAATCATGGGCGTTCACTTTATTCAACTCCGGAGGAGGGCTGTTGACCAGCTTTGACATAGTCATCCCCGTTTACAACGAAGAAGTTGCCCTGCCCCAGTGCGTGGCAACGCTCTCGGCCTTTGCCCGGGACAAGCTGCCGAACTGCGATTGGCGAATCGTGGTGGCCGACAACGGGTCGACGGACTCCACCCGAGAGGTGGCGGAGAGGCTCTCCGAGGAAGACGCCCGGGTCTCGCTGCTCCACCTGAGGCAGAAGGGTCGGGGGAGGGCGCTATTCAGGGCGTGGACGGACAGCAGGACGGATGTGATGTGCTACATGGACGTGGACCTTTCGACGAGGCTGGACGCGCTGCCCGCACTGGTGGCCTCCGTGGAGGACGGTTTCGACGTGGCGATAGGGACGCGGCTGGGGAGGGGGGCGAGGGTGGAGAAGCGAAGCCTGAAACGGGAGCTCATCTCCCGGTGCTACAACCTGCTCATCAAGCTCATGTTCCGCACCCGGTTTTCCGACGCCCAGTGCGGCTTCAAGGCCATCAGCCAAAGGGCCTCCAACGAGCTGCTACCAATGGTGCGAGACAAGGGCTGGTTCTTCGACTCCGAGCTCCTGATCCTGGCGGAGAAGAACGGCTACAGGATCAAGGAGATACCCGTGCACTGGGTGGACGATCCCGACACCCGGGTCAGGGTGGTGTCGACGGCGTGGGCGGACTTGAAGGGGCTGCTCAGGCTCCGCCTCGGGGGGATACCCAAGCCCCGCACGCAGGCCGCCGGCCCCGTTCCTTGAATACATCGGGCGGCGGCGGTAACATTTTGAGGGAAGGACGGACTTCATCGAAGCTAGGAGGGGAACCATGACCAACGCGGTCCTGGTAGTGGATATGGTTCGAGGCTTCTGCGAAGAGGGCGGCAACCTGTACACGGGGGAGTCGGCGCGGCGTATCGTTCCGGTCGTGCGGGACCTGTTGGAGCGCGAGTCCCGGCGGGGCAGTAGGATCATCTTCCTGTGCGACAACCACGAACCCGACGACCTGGAGTTCGAGATGTTTCCCGAGCACTGCGTCCGGGGCACGGCGGAGACGGAGATAATCCCCGAGCTCTCGGGCTTCGAGGGGGACGTCATTCCCAAGCAGCGCTACAGCGGCTTCTTCAACACGGACCTGGACCAGCGGCTGGAGGAGCTTGCGCCGGAGAAGGTGATAGTGTGCGGGGTGTGCACCAACGTTTGCGTAATGCACACGGTGGCCGACGCCCGGAACCGAGACTACCGGGTGGAAGTGCCCGCGGACGCCGTGGCCAGCTACTCGGAGGATGTGCACAGGTTCGCCCTCGACCACATCGAGCAGGTGCTCGGGGCGAAGGTGGTGCAGCCCCAGGCCGTGACATGAGTCGGTTGAAACCTGAAATTAGATGGCTATAACCGAGGACGATCCCCGGCCCCCGTTCGGCTTACGCACACGCCCCAAGTTTCCCCTGCCGGACTGGGTGTTGTCGGGAGAGACGACGGACATCTACTTCCGGCGTGCTCAGCAGGTGCTGGAAGCCGAGGGGCTGAACCCGATATGCACCTTTGAGTTCTTCCCCAGCAGGGCCGGGGTGCTGTGCGGCCTGGATGAGGCCCTGCAGCTAATCCAGGGGATTGTGCCGCCGGACGAGCGGGAAGTGTGGGCGCTGGACGAGGGGGCGGCCATCGAGAGGAAAGAGGTGGTGATGAGGGTGCGGGCCCCGTACCGGCCCTTCGGGCTGTACGAGACGCCGCTGCTGGGGATCCTGTCGCACTGCACGGGGTGGGCGACGGCGGCGCGGGAGTGCGTGGCGGCGGCGGACGGGATTCCGGTGGTGAGCTTCGGGGCGCGGCACGTGCACCCGCTGGTCTCGGGGAGGATGGAGTATTCGGCGGTGGCGGCGGGGTGCGTGGGATGCGCGTCGATAGACGGCGCGGCGCTGGCGGGGGTTCCGCCCACGGGCACCATGCCCCACGCCTTGATCCTGGTGATGGGCGACACGCTGAAAACAGCGGAGGCTTTTGACCGGGCCCAGGGCCCGGAGGTGCCCAGGATAGTGCTGGTGGACACTTTCAAGGACGAAGCGGAGGAGAGCCTGCGCGTCGCCCGGGCGATGAAGGAGAGGTTGACAGGCGTAAGACTGGACACGCCATGGGAGCGGGGTCGGGTGACGGCGGAGCTGGTGAAGGAGATACGGGCCCGGCTGGACATGGAAGGGTTCGAGTCGGTGAGGCTAATAGTGAGCGGGGGGCTGGACCCCGAGCGGATCCGATATTTCATAGAGAACGAGGCGCCGGTGGACAGCTTTGGGGTGGGGGGATACATCAGCAATGCGGGGCCCATTAACTTCACGGCGGACATTCACGAGGTGGACGGGAAAGCCATAGCCAAGCGGGGTCGGATCCCGGGCCTTACGGAGAACCCTCGGTTGAAGAGGGTGATGTAGGTATTTTGGGGAATCTATAACCTTGAGCATTGGCCCAGACCTGGTTTCGAACACATCTCATAGAGGCTCTAATTAACATGGCGAAATTTCTTACTAGGGAGGGCATCGTTTGTTGTCTTGAGAAGATTATTGAAGATGCCAAGCACGAAATCATTCTCATTAGCCCTTATATCAAAGCTGACGATGTGACCAAGAACCTGTTAAAGAACACGAGACGTACTACAGCCGTTCACATCATCTACGGGAAGAAAGAACTGGAGTCGGGAGAAAAAGATTTTCTCGATTCGCATAGCATCAAGACATCTTTTCTCAAGAACCTTCACGCGAAGTGCTACTTAAACGAAAATGAGGCACTCCTAACTTCAATGAATCTCCTTGAATCCTCCCAGAAAAAGAATGATGAAATGGGCATATTAGTGTCCAAAAAGGATGATGAGGAGCTTTATACCGCAATTTACGAACAAGCCGTGAGGTGGAAGACCGCCAGCAATGATGTGGAAGCAGATAAAGATGCTAAAGCGCGTTTCAAAGCTAGGCGGTCTCGGGGAATATCCAAGACAAACTCAAAGAAACCTACGAAGGGTTACTGCATTCAGTGTAAGGCGGTGCTACCGGCTAGTCCAAGTGCACCCTATTGCAAGCGCGACTTCTGGAGCTGGTGGAATAGCTCCAAGGACAGCAAACATGAGGAAAAGTACTGCCACCTGTGTGGTAAAGAATGGAAGGTGAGCCTGGTAAAGCCCTTGTGTCTCTCCTGCTACAGGAAGCACAAGGGCGATTTTAAATTCTGGACGGCCAAGGCCGCTGGAAGATGAAGTGGAGAGTGTGGTAGGCGTTGGGAGTACAGAAGAGGGGGAGTGGATTCCGGCTCGGGGGCCGGGAATGACGGATAGAACAGGGCGGTGGGTTGACACTCACACCGCTCATCCTGAGGCTCTCGAAGGGTCGAGCGGCGGCCCTCACGCTAGTACTTCGACAGGCTCAGCACGAACGGGGCCCCTGTCCCATGGGTTAAGGGGTGGGGTCCTCCAACGCTTCGAGAATTGATTCCGCGCAATAGATCCGGTTTCGTTTTGCTTGCCCGACCTGTTCGACTATTCCCGCCGACTCCAGGCGATCGACGGCTCGCTGCGCGGTGGTGAAGGCCACGTTTAGCCTTCCAGCTATTCCGTGTATCGTCCAGAAGGGGTTCTCGACAAATAGATCGAGCGCCCTTTCCGGGAGCCTTGATCGCTCGCCGACCAGTTGCCGCTTCCAAAGTGAAAAAAGCTCGTCAATGCGACGGATCCGGTCCAGGGCGTCTTCGGACTGGATAACCACGCCCTTGAGGAAGTAGATCAGCCACTCTTCCCATTCCCCCTTTTCGGTGACCGACAGCAGGCGTGCGTAATACTCCTCGCGGGTGGCCTCGAAGTAAGCGCTCAGGTACAGGAGCGGAGAGGGCGTGACTTCCCGCCAAACGAGCTGGAGCGTTATGAGCAGACGCCCAACACGGCCATTGCCGTCAATAAAGGGGTGGATAGATTCGAATTGAGAGTGGGCGAGGGCGGCATGCAACAGGGGCGGCAGGGAGTCGTCGTGCAGGAATCGCTCCCACGAGTCCAGGCAGCCCATAAGCTCCGAGATAGGTGGTGGGACATAGGTCGCTTCGTTCAGGCTGTCCCCGGGCGACCCGATCCAGTTTTGCGTGCGACGGAACTCGCCGGGTGTAGCCGTGTTGCCTCTGACCCCGCGCATGAGACGGTCGTGCATTTCGCGCACCAGTCTCAAAGACACCGGCAGGGTTTCAAGTCGGGCCAGGCCGTATTCCAGGGCAGACACGTAGTTGCCCACTTCATACAGGTCCGTGGGAGCTTGCCTGGCAGCGGCGCCGGCCTCGGTGGCGAACAGTTCGCCGAGGGTGGTCTGGGTCCCCTCGATGCGGCTGGACAGGACAGCCTCCTTACGGATAAAAGGCCGCAACAGGAGATGGGGATTGGGCAAGCGCCGTCCTTCGCCCGCAAGCCGACCGATGGCGCGGTCGGCGTCCGAGAGCGCCACACTAAGCTCTTGGTCCCAGCTTATGGGCGGAGGCAGGGGAGCTGGCACATAGGCCCAATACCCGCCGATGCAGGGCACCACGCGGCCGTTGGGTCTACGCTCTACTTTGGTTATGGAGGTCATAGGTTGCCTTACTTGCGAGAACGATAATAGAAGGCAGTGTCATTATCGTTATAGCATATATTCGAAAATAAGGCAAGGGGGAGGGAATGGATTCCGGCTCGGGGGCCGGAATGACGGAAGGGGAGCGGGGGGATGGGAGGGGAGTTCCCATTCAGCTGTCGGGACCCTTATATCTACCAGAGGTGCACTTTCGGGGGCTTTTGGGTCGGAGTTCAGGGGCAGGGGGCAACGCTTGTTTTCAAGAATGAAAATTGCGGCAAATCTTATTAGCTATTCATGGTGTAAACGCTAATAACAGTGTGATTAGGCGAGCTGGAAGGTGAGGCGGAGGATGCGAGTAGTGGCGACGGTGAGCAGGGTGTGCTCGCTGGGGCGGTGGCCGACTACCCAGATGATCTCTTCGCCGGCGAGGACTATGGGGATGGAGTCCCGGGCTTTCCTGGGGACACGGGCGTCGGTGAGGAAGTCCTGGAGCTTCTTGGAGCCGGACATGCCGAGGGGCGTGAAGCGGTCGCCGGGATGCCGACGCCTGACCGTGACGGGCCCCGAGAGCCGGGCCATGTCGAAAAGCGCGCAGTAAGGGCCCGCGTTACTCTCGATATCAGATGATTCTTCCACGATGGCGGTGACCCTCCAGCCCGGGAGGGACGTTTCGCCCGGTATGGCAATGGGCTGCGCTCCCTCGGGGAGGGGGGTGGGGGGTGGTGATGGCGAGACGGTCAGGGCTAGCCGTTGGTAACCGAGAGTGGCGTGGATGCCCTTGGGAAGGTCGAGCTCTCCGCCCGTGTCCCCCGCCAGCAGCGACTCCAGGGACGTCACGTGGACGCTTTCGATGTCCACGCTGCCGCCGGAAACCGACTCTAATGCCTGGGCCAAGACGCGTCGACGCAGGGCAGGGTGCATTTCCTCTAACCTGTGCCGGGAGACGGCAAGGCCCCCGGGTGCCTCTTCCACCGCATCGGGCCATATCTTGGCGACTTGGGACTGTATGAAGGAGAGGTCGAGAATGGCGGAGTCGGCGAGGCGTATCAGGGAATCCGAGACCCGGGGATTGTATTGCTTCAGCAGCGGCAGGAGCTCGAGTCTGACCCGGTTCCGTAGGGTCTCGGGGAGGAGGTTGGTGTGGTCGATGCGGGGTTGAAGGCGCAGGGCAAGGCAGTAGGCTTCCGTCTCGGACCGAGTGGCGGTCAGCAGGGGGCGGAAGAGCTTGAAGGGCAGGCCGGATGCCGATGGCGATTCCACAACGGGGAGCATCCCGCGCAGGCCTCGCAGGCCGGCGCCTCTCACCATGTGCATGAGAACGGTCTCGGCCTGGTCGTCCGCGGTGTGGGCAACAGCTATCCCGACGGCCTTGTGCCGGCAAGCCACCCTGGCGAGGAAATCGTAGCGGGCCTCGCGCGCCTTCTCTTCGATAGATTGACTGTGCCCCCCGGCGCGGGACTTGACATATTCCTTGGTGGTGGAGAAGGGGAGGCCGAGGCTCTCAGCTTGCGAAGCTACGAACTCGGCGTCGGCATCGGAGGCGCTGCCGCGGAGGCCGTGATTGAAATGGGCGATGTGGAGGGAGAGGCCCAGAGAGGGAGAGAGGCGGTGAAGGGTGTATAGGAGGGACAGGGAGTCGGGGCCACCGGACACTCCGAGGACCAGGGGCCGGGGGTCGTGGGCAAGGGCATGGTCGACGACGAACCTGCGTACGCGGGACTCCAGGGCGGAGACGGCCTTCCTGCTGCCGGAAATGACGACAACCTCCCCGGGGCCCGGCTAGCCCAGCCCCGAAAGGTGGCACCGGTCGTTGAGGGCCTTGAGTACGGGCCCGCCGTTCATGAAGTCGACCTCGCTGACGGCGGCCAAGTCCTGCCTTACGCGCTGGAAGTTACGCAAGTCCATCCCCAGGGCCTTGATCAGGATGCTCTGAATGGCGAAGTTGTGACTGACGGCAGCCACGGTGGCGTCCCCTTCATGCCTGTCTCGGATTTCCAGCACCGCGCGCCAGGTGCGCTGTTGCAGCCCGGCGATGGACTCGCCGCCGGGCATGGTGAGGGCGCCGACGTCGGTGCGCCACTGGTCCATGAGGTCCGAGTAGCGGTCCCGGAGGTCGTGGGCCTGGAGGCCGTCAAGCTCGCCGATGTCCAATTCCCTGAGACCTTCTACGGTTTCGATGGGGAGGCCGTGAGCGTCGGCGATGGGGGTGGCGGTCTGGATGGCCCGGGTCTGGGGGCTGCAATAGACGGCGTCCAGCTTCTCGGAGGCGAGGCGTTGCCCGAGTGCCTGGGCCTGGGAGAGGCCCGTGGCGTTGAGACGGGAGTCGCTGGCGCCCTGGAATCGGCCCTGCTTGTTGGCGTCGGTCTCGCCGTGTCTAACCAGGATTATACGCATGTCAGAGGCTGAACAAGGGTTTGAGAGGCGGCCTGCTATCGTTTGGAGACCAGGAGCTTTTCGATTTTAACACCCTTCATTTCGGAGACGGTTATGCGACGGCCCTGGAAGCGGAAGGCCTCGCCTTCGGTGGGGATGTGGGAGAGGATGTCTAAGGCGAAACCGGCGATGGTCTCATAGTCGCCGTCGGGGATATTGAGGCCGAGGGTCTCGTTGGCTTCCTGGATGGGCATGCCGCCGTCGACCTGGAACGTGCCGGAGGAGAGCTCCTCGACCTCGTCACGGGGGGTCTCGTCGTCGGCGACTCGACCCATGATGGCGGCCACCAGCTGCTGGTTGGTCACCAGCCCCGACACGCCGCCGAACTCGTCGACTACCAGGCACATCTGCTGGCCGGAGGAGCGCATCTCGAAGAAGAGATCGCCGAGGCGCTTGGTCTCGGGGACGAACGGGACCTGGCGCACGAGCTCGATGAGCTTGCTGTCGGCCCCTACGTCGCCGCGATGGAAGGCCCGGACCACGTCCCGGGTATGGAGGAGGCCGACCACGTTGTCGTAGGCCTCCTTGTAGACGGGGAACCGGGAGAGAGGCGAGGTGTCGTACTCGTCCAGGAAGGCGGTGAGGGTGGTGTCCTCGTCGAGCCAGACCATCTCGGTGCGGGGTGTCATGACCTCCTTGACGAGGCGCTCCCTGAAGGCGAGGACGTTCTGGAGCATCCGGGCTTCCTCGCGCCCGACGGCGCCCTCCTCGCGCCCGACGGAGATGACCGAGCGGAGGAGCTCGGCGTTGACCAGGTTTCGGGACCCGACCCTCCCCCCGCTCAGCCTGACGATGCTCCGCCCGATGAGCTCCAGGAACACGGATACGGGCAGCAGCAGGACCTCCACGAGGGCGAAGGGCTTGAGGTACCGGAAGGAGAGCCACTCCGAGTGTCGGCTGGCGAAGGTCTTGGGTATGACTTCGCTGAAAACCAGGAGCAGGAAGGCTATGCCGATGGTGGCCGCGGCGATCCCGAAGTTGTCTCCCAGCCATGCCACGGCCAGCGCCGTCCCGACCGCGGCCGCCGCGGTGTTGACGAGGTTGTTGCCCAGCAGGACCGTGGAGAGGGTGCGCTCCGGGTGGTCCATCCTGTCAAGCATCCGCCTGGCCCCGGCCCGACCTATGTTGGCGAGATGGAGAATCCTGACCCTCTGCAGAGACATGAAGGCCGTCTCCGAGCTGGAGAAGAAGGCTGACAGCACCATGAAGAACACAATAAGGGAGATGCTGATTATGGTGGCCTCGGCGCTCATGGATGTTCTCCTATCGGGTGTCGTGAAAGGGCGTTGGACACATTATAGCCGGGGCGGGCCTCGTCCCAAAAAGAGACGAGGCAAAAGAAGCGGCCCACCCACGGCGCGACATTTGTTAGAATCGTCTGCGCGGCCCCTGGCCGCCAAAGGTATGGACCTATCGGGCCTGATAGACCAAGTCAGCCGGGACCCTTCCTTCGAGGGCCTGGCCAGGAAGGTCGCGTCTTCGAAGGGCAAGCCGGGTACCGTGTGGTCGGGGGTGGCATTAGACTCGGCGAAACCGTGCCTGGTCGCCGCCTTGCATCGGAAGCTGGGGCGTCCGGTAGTTGTGGTGACGCCCCGGGACGCCAACGCCGTCGCCCTCCACGAACAGATCAGCCTCTGGTCGTCCTCTCCCGAAGAAGTCCTGCTGTTCCCGGAGCCCGATGCCCTGCCCTACGAAAGCCAGACCTGGGACGTGTCCGTTGCGCTGGACAGGATCAGGGCGCTGGACCGCCTGGCGAAGGCGTCTCCGGGCGCCGCGCCCATCATAGTAACCAGCGTTCCGGCCTTGGCTTTGAAAACCCTGCCCCGGCGGCGCTATTCGGGTCTGCGCTTCGCGGTGCGGGCGGGGGGGCTGATAGCCCCCCGGGACCTGATAGCCCGGTTGACGGCGGCGGGATACGAGCACGATGCCGCGGTCGAACTGCCGGGCGCATACACCCGACGCGGCGGCATCATCGACGTATTCCCACCGACCGAGGGCCGACCGGTCCGCCTGGACTTCTTCGGGGACGAGGTTGAGAGCGTGCGCGCCTTCGACCCCGGGACGCAGGCCTCGGTGGAGGAGCTGAGCGAGGTCTGGATAGGGCCGGCCCGGGAGTCGCTTTACGACGAGGAGTCGGGGCCGACGTGGGAGGAAGTGTTGAGGTCTGTCGACCTGTCCCGGGCTCCGGCAGAAGTAGCGGCACGGTTCAGGAATGAGGTGGAGGGGTATGCCACGGGGGCCGGGCCCGAAGGCAGGGAGGTCTACTCGCAGATCTTCCTGAAGGGTAGCTTCCGGGAATACATCCCGGAGGACTCGGTGGTCCTGCTGGACGGTGGGGTGTCCCTGGAGAACGCCTACGCGGAGCTGACGGAGCAGGCGGAGGAGTCGAGGGCCTCGCGGGTCGAGAAAGGGGAATTGCCGTCTACTGCTCCTCCCGCGTACCCCGAATGGAGCGAAATCGAGAGTGACCTGGAAGGGATGGGCGTCGTGGTGCGGCTGGAGGGTTGGGAGAGGGCCGGGGAGTCGGGGGCGGGGATGATGGGGTTCACGCCGACACCGAACTTCGGCGGGCATTTGCGCTACTTCCTGCGAGACCTGCGGGGGATGCTGGACGAAGGATGCCGGGTCTCGATAGTGAGTCACCAGGCGGAAAGGCTGTCGGAGCTTCTCGCCGAGGTCGACGTCTTAACGCCCGTGACATCCGGCATTGCTGAGCCCCCCGCGCCCGGCACGCTCAGGCTAGTGAAGGGGTCGCCGGCCGAGGGTTGGACCCTGAAGGGAGACAATAGAGAAAAATCCCTGGTCCTCTTCACGGACAAGGAGATATTCGGGTACGTGAAGCAGAGACGGGCCTCGAAAAGAAGGCCCGTGAGGAGGGAGGCCTTTACCTCGGACCTGGTGGTGGGGGACTACGTGGTCCACGTCGACCACGGCATCGGTCGGTTCGTTGGTGTGACGACAATGAAGAGGCACGAGGGGGAACGGGAGTACCTGACCATCGAGTATGCGGACAGGGCCCGGCTCTACGTCCCCAACGACAGCGTGGACCGGGTGACGCCGTTCATCGGGTCGGGGGAGGGCGCCCCGGTGATGAGCCGGCTCGGGACCCAGGAGTGGAACCGGGCGAAGAAGAAGGTCAAGGAGTCGGCGGAGAAGATAGCCAAGGAACTGCTGGCCCTGTACGCCAAGCGAGAGATGAAAAAGGGCTTCGCCTACTCCCGGGACAACTCCTGGCTGCAAGAGGTGGAGGCCTCTTTCCCGTACGTCGAGACGCCGGACCAGATGGACACTATCCGGGA
>JAAXHX010000068.1 GCA_012270635.1 Dehalococcoidia bacterium
CCTCCGTCATTCCGGCCCCCGAGCCGGAATCCATCCCCCCTCTCCGTCATTCCCGACTCCGATCGGGAATCCATCCCCAGTGCCCCCTCACCCCAAACCCGCTAAAGTACGAACAGGGGCGCAGGGGCCGCTCGTGCTGAGCCCCTAATTTATCCTGAGCCTGTCGAAGGGAAGTATGAGCGGGGGGCACTCCCCAAAACACGTCAACCCCCTCTCCCGAGATCCACCTCCCCCAACCTTTCAAGCAACGCCAGGTGCTTCGGCCCCCCGGCCCGAAGCTCGACCACCCGCTCCTCGGGCCCCGTGACTGTGAAAGTGATGCGAAGGTGGTCGGGGGGCAGAAGCGAATCCGCCTTCTCCGCCCATTCGATCACGCATACCCCGCCGCCCCCGTAGGTCTCATCCAAACCCAGGTCCTCGATCTCCAAAGGATCGTCGACCCGATACAGGTCTGCGTGGAAGAGGGTGTGCCGACCCTCGTATTCGGAGACCAGTACGAAGGTCGGGCTCCGGGCATATTCGTCGACGCCCAGACCCCAGGCTATCCCCTGGGTCATGCACGTCTTCCCCGCGCCCAGGTCCCCGACCATGAGCGCCAGCTCGCCGCCCTCCATCACCTCTCCCAGGCGGCGGCCCAAGGCCTGGGTCTCCCCCGGCCCCTGGGTCGTGAGTTCCAGTCGGCCCGTGTCATTCAAGGTCTTGAAAAGTGCTCCCATCCGGCCTTGGGCGCCTCGACCGGTACGCCTTCGTCATCCAAAAGCGTCACCTCTCCCGGCTTTCCCTCCACCATCTCCCCGATGACCGTCAGAGGTATGTCAATCTCCCGCGAGGCCCGCTCCAGCGCGCCCCGAGACCCCGCTGCCAATAGCTCGTAGTCCTCGCCCGCCGACAGCGCCAACCCCGTAGCCTCCCGCCCGAACGCCTCCCCAGCCTCCCCCGACACCGGCAGCTTGGAGACCGACACCCGCGCCGCAACCCCGCTCATCGAGCACATCTTCGGCAGGTCGGACAGCAGGCCGTCGCTCAGGTCCATCGCCGCGCTGACACCCGCCTTGAGCAGGGCTTGGCCCTCGGCGGTCCGGGGCACGGGGCAGTTGTGGGCCGCCTTCAACCTCTCCCGCACGTCGGGCGGAACGTTCCCCTCGCCGTTCAGGACCCGGAACCCCGCCCCCGAGCTTCCCAGCCATCCCGTCACCGCTATCAGGTCGCCAACCTTGGCCCCATCTCGCCGCAGGACCTCCCCGACCCCGACTGCCTCCCCGATGAGGGTCACGTTTATCATCGTGCACGGCGCCCCCACCGTATCCCCTCCAATCACCCGGCACCCGAACTCCTCTCCGATCTCCTTAATTCCCCGGTACATCTCCACCACCGACTCCACTTCCGCGTCGGGGCTCAGGCCCAGGGAGACCAGGGCATAACGCGGGATCCCACCCATGGCCGCTATGTCGCTCAGGTTGATGGCCAGCGCCTTCCAACCCAGGTCTCGATATGACGTCGTCGCCGTGCGGAAGTGGACGTCCTCTATCATTGTGTCCGTGGTGACCAGCTCCACCTCCGAGCTCGGCTTCCACGCCGCCGTATCGTCCCCGATGTCCAGCAGCACACCGAGCCCATTTCCCGGCCGTCGTGCCCCAAGGACGTCGGCGATCATCTCCACCAGGCCAAACTCTCCCAGCTCCGATATCTTCATACCCGCGATTATACCCGCAACCCCCAGCCCCACGAAGCCGCCGCGTTGTGGAAACCCGATACCCGACTTGCTATAGTTGTCCCCCTGCACCGGAGGGTGCGGGCCAACCCGATGCGCTCACTTATCCTGGCCGACATCCACGCCAACATCGAGGCGTTCCAGGCCGTCTTGACCGACGCCGAGCCCCACGGCCCCATCGACCAGATCTGGTGCCTGGGCGACATCGTCGGCTACGGCCCAAACCCCGGTGAAGTCATCGACCTTCTCAGGGAGCACGATCACGTCTCGGTGGCCGGCAACCATGACTGGGCCGCCATCGGCAAGATCGACACCCGGGACTTCAACCCCTACGCCCGGGCTGCCGCCATGTGGACCCGGAGCCAGCTGTCCGAGGAGCACGTAGACTACCTAGTTAGTCTCCCGACTACCTTGGTGAAGGGCGACTTCACCCTTGCCCACGGCACCCCCCGAGACCCCATCTGGGAGTACCTAGTCACCGACACGGCGGCCCTCGCCAGCCTTGAGCACATGGCTACCAATTATTGCCTCGTGGGGCACTCCCATATCCCTTTCGTCTGCCGCGTCGACCCGACCGCCATGCGCTGCGACTTCCGGGAGTTTCCCGTCGGCATGCCCGTAAGGCTGGGAGAAGGGACTATGTTCATCAACCCGGGCGGAGTCGGCCAGCCCCGAGACCACAACCCCGCCTCCAACTACGCCGTCTACGACAGCGACTACGGCGTCATCTGCCATTACCGCGTCCCCTACGACATCCCTGCAACCCAGGAAAAGATGCGCAAAGCCAACCTCCCCGAGCCCCTCATCACCCGCCTAAGCCGCGGCCTCTAATTCAAACTTACTCTTGGGGCGGGGCAAAACAGCTCCCCCCTGAACCCTGTCAAAGGGGCCAGCGGCCCCGGCGAGAGCTCCCCCTGCCCTCTCCCTCTGTCACTCCCGACCCCGATCGGGAATCCAGGGGCGGGGTCGCTCGTGCTGAGCCCTTAGTTTATCCTGAGCCTGTCGAAGGGAAGTATGAGCGAGGTGGGGGGCCGCTCACGCCGTTGAACCCCCTCCCCCCGATTGCTATAATCGCCCAATCATCCAAACGCCCATCGGGGAGGGGGTCCCAGTGGCAGGACTAAAGATCGCCCACGGCTATCCCATACCGCAGCCCTACGTCGAAAAGCTCACGTCCCTGTCCAGTGTGGAGCTCCACGACGTCGGAGAGCTTCTAAACCAGGAAAAGCAGGCCGCTTCCGATCACGGCCCCGACTCGCCCGAAGCCGCCGCCGCCCAACGCAAAGTCGACGAGGTTATCGGAGACACGGAGGTCTTCTACTCCGCCTCCCTTCCCACCGACCTCCCGAAACGCGCCTCCAGCCTCAAGTGGCTCCAGTACGTCTGGGACGGCATCGACCTGGACATCGGCCCCGACATCCTGGAGTCCCCCATCGTCGTAACCAATGCTCGGCAGATGTCCAACCTCAACATCGCCGAGTGGGTCGTGATGTGCATTCTCATGTTCAGCAAGAAGCAGCACCAGCTAATCGCCGAACGGCGGGAAAAGCTGTGGAGCGCCGAGTTCTACAACCAGACCGAGCTCCCGGGCCAGACCGTCGGGGTGGTCGGGCTGGGGGCCATCGGCGGCGACGTTGCCCGGCTCTGCAAGGCCTTCGGCATGACCGTCCTCGCCACCCGCAGGACCGTGTCTGGCCGCCAGTTCAATGTCGGTGACGTAGATGAAGTCATGCCCGCCTCCGAGCTGGACGACCTGCTGAAACGCAGCGACTACGTTGCTCTCTGCGTCCCCGGCACCCCCGGCACCCGACAGCTCATACGGGAGCGGGAACTGGAGATTATCGGGCCCTCGTCCTTCCTGATCAACATAGCCCGGGGCAGCGTCATCGATGAACCGGCCCTCATCCGGGCCCTGAAGGAGGACCGCATCGCCGGCGCGGGCCTTGACGTGTTCGCCAAGGAACCCCTGTCCCAGGACAGCGAGCTCTGGGACCTGGACAACGTTATCTTCGCCTCTCACAAGACCGGCGACGTCTTGGGCTACGACGACCGCGTCGCCGACCTGTTCACGAAGAACGTCGAGCGGTATATTAGAGGCGAAGAACTGATCAACCTGGTAGACAAGAAGGCGGGCTACTAGCGCCCGCGCCCCGTGAGGAGACACAGATGCCGAGAGTCACAATAGAAATGTACCCCGGTAGGACCAAGGCCCAGAAGGCCGAGTTGGCACGCGTCATCACCGACGCCATGGTCACCATCGCCAAGACCCAGCCCCAGGCCGTTGACATCGTCTTCAACGAGGTCTCCCAGGAAAGCTGGTCCTTCGGCGGCGTCCTCGCATCCGACAGATAATCAACCGCCAACTCGTTCACCCTGGGCTTATCCAAGGGCGTCAAGAACGGGTAGACGGCGGAACCCTCCGGGGGCCGTCGAGGCGGACACACTGGATGTCCGCCATCGGACGGACCCCCGGCAAAACACTCGGGGCCGCTAGCTCAATTTGGCAGAGCAACTGACTCTTAATCAGTAGGTTCAGGGTTCGAGTCCCTGGCGGCCCACCAGACACTCCCGTACTGCGAACTCCCCGGCCCAATGCGACCTCGGTCTCCCTGACGAAGGAGCGGATGAAG
>JAAXHX010000069.1 GCA_012270635.1 Dehalococcoidia bacterium
GAGCAGGAGCAACGCTTCTTCCACGGCTACTACAAGGGCTACTGCTATCTCCCCCTCTACATCTTCTCAGGCCGCCATCTGCTCTCAGCCCTGCTCAGGCCCGCCAACATCGATGCCTCCGCCGATGCCCTCAAGCACGTCCAGCGCATCGTCTCCTGCCTGCGGGACGTGTGGCCAACGGTCAAGATCCTGCTGCGGGCCGACTCCGGCTTTGCCCGTGAAGCACTGATGGGGTGGTGTGAGCAGCATCAGGTGGATTATCTGTTCGGTCTGGCCCGCAACTCCCGTCTCCAAGACGCCATCGCCCCCGAGTTGGCTCAGGCCCAGGCCCTCTTCAACCAACAACAGCAGCCCGTCCGCCTCTTCACCGACCTCTCTTACCGCACCCACAAAAGCTGGTCCCGCCAGCGCCGCGTGGTCGCCAAAGCCGAGGTCCTGCCCCGCGGCCCCAACCCCCGCTTCGTCGTCACCTCCCTGTCGGCTGGGGACTATCCCGCTCAACCCCTCTATGAACAGATCTACTGTGCCCGCGGAGAGATGGAAAACCGCATCAAGGAACAGCAACTCGACCTGTTTGCCGATCGCACCTCTACCCGCTCCTTCCGCGCAAATCAGCTCCGCCTCTTGATGACCTCTTTCGCCTATGTGCTGGTGGAAGCCTTGCGCCGAAGGGCGCTGCAATCCACCTGCCTGGCCCGAGCCACCGTCGGTTCCATCCGGCTCAAACTGCTCAAGATCGGCGCCCAGGTCACCACCTCGGTCCGCCGCATCAAGGTCGCCATGGCTTCCGGCCGTCCCTACCAAAAGGAGTTCCGCATCGCCTGGGCTCACCTGCCTCCCTGAAACCCTCCTGACCTGACCGTCATCGCTTGCCCTTAAAAACGCGGTCAGCGGGACTGGTGGCGGACACGTCGCTGCTTTCCAGAAGATACCCTGCCTGATGGCCCTCGAAGACGCTCCGGAACCTCTGCTGTTGGCCTTCCCCTACCGCTTCAGACCCCAACGCTGACCTCAAACGACTCAATGACTGCTCTTACGTATCTATCTTGTGAATACTGGTGAGTGGTGTGGGTCAACCGCATCAGTCAGTCGGAAACGGATTGGGCCTGGGTCACGGTCCAACTCAAGGCCGGGGCCGACCCCTTCGAGTTCCGATAGGAGTTCGCCCGGAGGCAGCCCGATAAGGCAAAGCCGGACGCCTACGCCGCACTCACCGTAGAGAAGGCAATGCAAGCCCTTGCCAGCGACACTCATCAGCACGAAAGGGAGACTAGCCGATGATTGCCGATACCAGAACCGAGCGCGGCAGGACCGTCTTGAAGGTCGAAACCGAGGAAGAAATGAAGCACGCCTTCGGGCACATGTTGGAGGACGAGTCCATCGACATCGACGCTCCTCTGGAGTTGACCGAAGCCTTTGGATTCCACGACTCGGCCGAGGAGCACGGCCTGCTGGACGAGACCGACTGAGGGGTCCTTCACGCCTTCACGCAGGGATCACTGATGGAGGGAGCGACTCCTCTGAGGGGAGGGTAAATGGTGGGCTTTAGGATGGAACATTTACTCCTCCCCGGTGGCGCATCAGCGGCAAAAAAGGCGGGGTCGCTCCCTCCACTTCGTCCCCCTCCAGGCGCGGCGCACCGGGCGAGGCGGGGACACGCCGGGCGCCGCCCCGCCACGGTGGTCGCAGCCGACGCGGGGAATCCGTGCCAACCCGTGTCCCATAAGGCTTTCCAGGCAAAGCCCCGTCCACAGCAGTGAGGGCTCGCCCTCTGAGAGAGAAGCGTTGTGGTGGTCAAAAGCGTGAGCCACTTGGTGCGCCACCTTGGTGGGCCACCCCCCTTGTGTAAATGGCCCACCCCTACGATGCCACGTCCTTGACCCCGCGAGGCGGAAATCGTCGATCGCTCCGGATCCGGCCGAGACTTTTTCGTGGCTGCTTTCGAAGGCGGTTCCATGACTCCCGATACTGGCCTCCTGTTACGCCGGCTGGATCCACGGACCTCTCTACTCCAAGGGCTCCGGATTCCCCCGCGACCCGTGGGCCAGGTATCGACCCCAGCCGCCCATCAGGACACGCCGGCGCTCGAACAGGGTTGCGGACTACAGGCGCCAGGGCCGCCTCAATCACCTCCCAGTGATGGACCGTCTTCAGCCATTGGGGAATACCGGTTACGGTGCCGTTCCCCGCAGACGCGGGGATGAATTGGAGCAGGAAACAGGCTCACCCAATGACCGTGGAATGATCGACGACTTCCGACTCTGGGGGTCAAGGCGGTGCCGTGGGAAGGTGTCCGCCTTACAAACGTGGGGTCGGACACCCGGGCCGGACATGAGCTCAACGACCACAACGCCTCTCTCTCAGAGGGCGGAGTTCTCGCCGTTGTGGTCGAAAGCTTCTCCGAAACGCCGCACTGGACGCGGGACAACACGGATTTCTCGCGTCCATTGCGGAAAAGCGAAGCGAGGCTGCGCCTCGCGTGTCCCCCTCCCGCGGGCCGCGGCGGCGCGCCGCACGGGAGGGGTGCTGGTGGTGGGAGCGACCCCGCCTTTTTGCCGCTGATGCGCCATGAGAGGGGGCAAGGCCGGACAGGCCTCCGGACACCTTACCCCCCCTCTTTTCGGGACTCCCCACCATTTGTCAAGAGGTGGGGATCCGTTTCGGATGGGGTCGCTCCCTCCATTGGCATCCATCCTTGCAGACTGTCTCGGAAATTGATGTAACTCTATTAATACAAATGACTTGACTATTCAGTGGCGGTGCTCTACCCCCCATTAGGTCTACCGCGATGAAACGGATTTAACAGGATGCTGAAAAAAGCCCGTCGCCGTAACCGTTCGGTCGTGCCGGT
>JAAXHX010000070.1 GCA_012270635.1 Dehalococcoidia bacterium
CGGCGAACGCCTCATCGAATCCTCCATCGACGAACTCGCCGAAATCCTCGACCACCTCCGCCACTCCCCCCGCTGGAACGGCCCACCCCACGGCCAGGTGCACGTCACCGCCAAGTCCTGAGCCCTGAGCCTGCCGAATGGGGACCGGTCGCTGACTCGCCAGTCTTCCGCTCGAGGCGCCTACCCGTTCGTGGTGAGCCGCCCCAGAGTCTTTCGGCGGGGCGTGTCGAACCACATCCCTTAGCACCCAACGCACCCAGGCAGTCCTCAGCGCACCGTCAAGCCGGGCCCTACCCCGTTCGTGGTGAGCCGGGCCAGAGTCCCTCGGAGGCCCGGAGAGCCTGCCCTGAGCCTGTCGAAGGGAACCACATCCCGCTCGCCCCTGCGTAGGGACCGGTCTCAAACCAGCCTCTTCCGCGTACCCCCGAACCCGTTCGTGGTGAGCCGGTTCGGAGTCCCTCGGAGAACCGTGTCGAACCACACAGCCCCAGCACCCAGCCGACTCGCCCGTCTTCCACGCCCCCCTTTGTCATTCCGAACGCAGCGCAGCGAAGTGAGGAATCTCGCCTTCTCTTCCGCGGGCGCTCCCATCTTCACTCTCTCCAAGGGGAGAGGCAGAATCGGCCGTCCCCGGCCGAATTCGGTGAGGGGTCCGCCGGTCGTGGTCTCCACGCCAGCAAGCACGTTCGGATGCAATCAAATGCAGGCCCCGCCGTGCTTCACCCTCTTCAAGGGGAGAGGCAGATTCCGGCGTCTTCGCCGGAAATCGGTGAGGGGTCTTCCGCGCACCCACCACACCCGGCGCTACGCTCCTCAGGGGGCTCGCCGCTCTTCGCCCTCTCCAAGGGGAGAGGCAGATTCGGCCGTCCCCGGCCGAAATCGGTGAGGGGTCCCCCGCGCACCCACCCTCGGGTTACGCAAAGGTCTCTTCAGTAGGAGAAGACCGGATGCGGGTCTTCCGGTCTCGGTCCACACGCCAGCACCCGCGTGCGGCCTCCAATGTTCAAGGGGCACGCCCCTCTTCACCCTCTCCAAGGG
>JAAXHX010000071.1 GCA_012270635.1 Dehalococcoidia bacterium
CACACCATCTTGCGGCCCGAATGGGTGGCGACGGCGCAGCCGTAGCAGATGCCGAAGCCGCAGGCCATGCGCACCTCGAGGAGGACCTGGGTTGGCGTGGATATGCCGTGGCTGCCCCACGTTTCCCAGATGGCGCGGTACATGGGCACGGGACCGCAGAAGAAGGCTTGATCGATGCCCCGCATGATCCCGGGGAGGGCATCGGTAATGAGGCCCCTTTCGCCGGTGGAGCCGTCCTCGGTGACTTCAACAATGGCAACGCCGTCCGGGACCCAGTCCCGGGGATAGAGCAGGGAGGCGGTGCGAGCCGCGGAGACCAGGGTGACGTCCTTTCCCAGGGCAACGGCCTGGTCGGCGAGGGCTATGAGAGGAGCCAGGCCGGTGCCGCCGCCGCCCATGACCAGGCGCCGGGCGGAGGGATCGAGGGAATAGCCGTGTCCGAGGGGGCCTAGGATACGCAGTTCGTCGCCGACCACCCGGTTGGCGAGCCAGGTCCGGGCAAGGCTGCCGGTGTTGAACAGGAGGGCGGTGGAGTGGGGGGTAATCCAGTCGGCGGCGAGGGAGGGGTCGGCGGCGAGGAGGTCGGGGCCGTAGCGGTGGACGCTGATGGCCCGACGGAGCAGGGGGTCCGAGGCATCGCCGCATTCGGCCATGACGAATTCGCCGGGGCTGCGGCTCCGGGCTACCGAGGGGGTGTCGACCCATAGGCAGTGGACTCCGGGGGCGATGGTGTGGTTTGCGAGGACCTTGGCGAGGCGGTCTTCCATCACGCGGGCCTCGACTCCAGGTAGCTGCTGAGGGGCTTTACGGAAACGTTGAGGGGACCGTTGAGGAGGGCGTCTACGGTGGCCCGCGCTGTGTCCAGGGAGGTGAAGCAGGGGATCCGCCTCTCGGCGGCGGCCCGGCGAATCTGGAACCCGTCTCTTAGGGGGGTGCGATGCCCGGTGAGGGTGTTAACCACAACGTCGACGGTGCCGTCCTGGATGATGTCCACGATGTCGGGGCTGCCCTGACCGGCCTTGGCCACGGCGGTGACGGGAAGGCCGAGGGCGCGGACCATATCGGCGGTGCCCTGGGTGGCATACAGCTCGTAGGAGAGGGAGGCGAACATCCTGACGATGTCCAGGGCCTCGGCCTTGTCCCGGTCGGCGATGCTCAGAAGGACCCTGCCCCGAGGGGGGAGCATCATGTCGCTGGCGAGGAGGGCCTTGGCAAGGGCAGGGCCGAGGGAGTGGTCGATGCCCATGACCTCTCCGGTGGACTTCATCTCGGGGCCGAGGAAAGTGTCTACGCCGATGAGCTTTGACATGGAAAATACGGGGGCCTTGATGGCCACGATGTCTCCGGCGGGCCAGAGTCCCCCCGAGTAGCCCTGCTCCCGGAGGGACTTGCCCATCATTATACGGGTGGCGACCTGCACCATGGGAACGCCGGTGATCTTGGAGAGGAAGGGAACGGTGCGGCTGGCCCGGGGGTTGACCTCCAGGACGTATACCCGGGCGTCGGTGCGGTCTCGTTCGTCGGGGTCGGGGGGCGCCATGACCACGTACTGGATGTTCATAAGCCCCTTCACCCGGAGCCCGAGGCCTATGGTTATGGTGTAATCGATGATGGCGTCTCGTTGGGCGGGGGTGAGGCTGGGGGCGGGGTAGACGGCCATGGAGTCGCCGCTGTGGACCCCGGCGCGCTCGACGTGCTCCATGATGCCGGGGATGAGGACCTGCTCGCCGTCGCAGATGGCGTCGACCTCGACCTCCATCCCTTCGAGATACTTGTCGATGAGGATGGGACGGCCGGGCGCGGCATCGACGGCGGCGGCGACATAGCGGATAAGCTCCGTGGCGTTGTGCACTATCTCCATGGCCCGTCCGCCGAGGACGTAGCTGGGGCGCACGAGGACGGGATAGCCGATGTTCTGGGCCACGTTGAGGCCGGCCTCGACGGAGGAGATGGCGGCGCCGGGAGGCTGGGGGATGCCGAGGCGGTTGAGGAAGTCCTCGAAGCGGTGGCGGTCCTCGGCCATGTCGATGGTGTCGGAAGAAGAGCCGAGGATGGGCGTCCCGGCGCGGTGGAGGGGCTCGGCGAGATTGATGGCGGTCTGTCCGCCGAA
>JAAXHX010000072.1 GCA_012270635.1 Dehalococcoidia bacterium
ACAGGCTCAGGATAAACTAGGGGCTCAACACGAGGGGCCCCGACCCCTCCAACAAAGGTTATGCAAGGGCCTCGTCAAGGAGGGAGACGGCCATCCGGATGGAATGGGATATTAGATGTACCTGGTAATTGACACGGCGACCAAGGATTTGGGGCTCGCGCTGATGGACGAGGCCGAGGTGGCGGGCCAGTTTCACTGGCGCACAAGACAGAACCACACCGCGGAGCTGGTCCCGGCTATCCGACATCTGTTGAGCAAGGCCGGCATAGAGTTGCACGACCTGAAGGGCTTGGTCGTGAGCCTGGGCCCGGGCGGGTTCTCGGGGTTGAGGGTGGGGATGACCACGGCCAAAGGGTTGGCCGTTTCGACGGGTGCGCCGCTGGTCGCCGTGGACACCCTGGACGCAGCGGCTTTCCCGATGGTGGGCCTGGGCTCTCCCGTGTGTTCGCTGCTGCCGGCGGGAAGGGAGGAGGTGGCAGCAGCGATGTACCGGGGAAATGGCGTAGAAATGGAGAAAACGGTCGAAGACCACCTAACGACCATCGAGACCCTGGCGGGCCGGGTTGGTGAGCCGACCATATTTTGCGGGTCGATAACCCAGGGCATGGAGCAGGAACTCAGGGAGCGGATAGGGGCGCGGGCACTGATACCGCGGGGCGCGGGTCGGGCGACGCGGGCCGTGCAGATGGGAGAGATAGGCATCCGAAGGATATCCAGAGGTGACAGGGACGACCCGGTCACGTTGCAGCCCCTGTACCTGCGCCGGCCTTCAATCACCAAGCCGACTCGGCCGCCGGGGGGATGAGACCCGTTCTGCTAATATAGCCGCATCGGACGACGAAGAAAGGGCAGGCTATAGTACCGCTCCCCGTCGGACAACTATCGAGAAGGAGGACCGCACCGCCGAGCAGCGGCGCGAATGATATAAAAGTATGGAAAGAACGCTGGTATTGTTGAAGCCCGACACCGTGCAGAGAGGCCTCTCGGGGCAGGTGATAGCGAGGTTTGAGGCGAAGGGGTTGAAGATCGTCGGGATGAAGATGGTCCACATGGACCGGGCCCTGGCGGGTCGGCACTACGGGATACACGAGGGAAAACCCTTCTTCGAGGGGCTGGTGAACTTCATAACGTCCAGCCCGATAGTCGCCATAGCCCTGGAAGGGCCCAGCGCGGTGGAGGTCGTACGGGCGACGATGGGGGCCACCGACCCCAAGAAAGCGCCCCCGGGGACGATTCGCGGGGACTTCGGCCTGGACATAGGCCGGAACCTGGTCCACGGGTCCGACTCCCCGGAGAACGCGGTAACTGAGTTGGAACTGTTCTTCGGGGATGGGGAGCTGATCAGCTACGAGCGGAATGTCGAGCCGTGGATAGTGGAGTAGCGGGCAGCTACTGGATTCGGACGATGGTGTTGCCCCGTTCCCAGAGGCTTTCCAGCCGGTAGTACTCCCGCTCGGCGGCAGAGAAGATGTGGACTACCACGTCTCCGTAATCGAGGAGGACCCACCCTGAGCCCGCCGACCCCTCCCGATGGAGCATGGCGTCGCCCGTGCCCTTGAGCCCCGACTCGATCTCCTGCCTGAGGGCCTCGGTGTGGCGGGCCGTGAGGGAACTCATTATCACGAAGTAGTCGGCGAAGCCGCAGACCTCGCTGACGTCCAGAAGCAGGATGTCGAACGCCTGCCTCTCGGATGCGATCTCGGTGATCCTACGCGCCTGCTCCAGGGGCTCCAGGCTTGCCTCCCGCGTGGTGGTGATGCTCAATTGTAGCACTGGACATGCGCCGGTCAACGATTGGTGAGGGTCTCGATTGCCGCAGTTCTCGGGGGCGTGATATCCTCGCATGAATTCAACGGTTGAGAGAATGTAAGGGGATGAAGGACAACGTTGTAGTAGCGGCCATGAGCGGGGGAGTCGACTCCGCGGTGTCGGCGCACCTTCTTAAGGAAGCGGGGTATGACGTCATCGGAGTTACCATGCGCCTGTCGCCTCCCCAGTCCACGGACGAAGGCCGCCGGAACAAGCGGTGCTGCACCGCGGAGGACACCACCGACGCCCGTAGGGTGTGCCGCATTCTCGGGATTCCGCACTACGTCCAGAACTTTGAGAAGGAGTTCAGGGCCAAGGTAATCGAGTACTTCCTGGGGGAGTACCGTCGGGGCCGTACGCCCAACCCGTGCATCGCCTGCAACGAGCATGTGAAGTTCCGCTTCCTGATGGAGCGGGCCCAGGCCCTGGGAGCGGACAAGCTGGCCACGGGGCATTACGCCCGCATCGAACAGCGGGATGGAAGGTTCAGGCTGCTGAAGGCCCGGAACCCGGGGAAGGACCAGAGCTACGTGCTCTACGGGCTCGGGCAGGATGAGCTTTCGAGGCTCATGTTCCCTGTCGGGGAGCGCTCCAAGGGCCGCATCAGGGAGATTGCGCGCTCGCTGGATCTGCCTGTGGCCGACAAGCCGGACAGCCAGGACATCTGCTTCATACCGGACGGCGACTACCGGGGCTTCCTGCGCAAGAGCGTCGAGCCGAGGCAGGGCGACGTTGTGGACATGAAAGGGACCCGCCTGGGGTCGCACCAGGGGATCGAAGAGTTCACCGTGGGACAGAGGAAGGGTTTGGGGGTGGCGTCGGGGGAGCGTCGGTACGTCGTCTCGCTGGACCCAGAGCGGAATGAAGTGGTGGTAGGCGACGACGCCGACCTGTGGACCGATGGGTTGACGGCTTCCAAGGTGAACTACGTCTCCGGGGCCGTTCCCCCAGGGCCCGTGAGGGTTGGCGTCAGGATAAGGCACCGGGCCCCGATAGTCCCATCCACCCTCGTGCAGAACGGAGAGACGGCCCGCGTGGTGTTCGATGCGCCCCAGAGGGCCGTTACTCCGGGGCAGGCGGCGGTGTTCTACCTGGGGGACGAGGTGGTGGGGGGCGGGGTGATAAACGGCCCGTTAGTCGACCGACCCGGACAGCCGGGAAACCTCGGGGGCCGGGCGCCGACTCCCGTGAGTTCTTGACAAGCGCTGTAATCACAACTTAACCAAGGATCCACGAGGGGCAAGTTCAGGCCCCAGGCAGGCCGTCCACCCGTATGAGTGTAAGCAAGAGTCAGCTCCCCGGGTTCGGGTTGGAAACCGCGCTGTGGGCACGGGGGATCGCCTACGTGGCGGGGGTGGACGAGGTAGGTCGGGGGCCGATTGCGGGGCCGGTGGTGGCCGGGGCGGTGATCTTTCCCCTCGACATCGATGAGTCCCGGCTTGTCGGCATCCGGGACTCCAAGGAGTTGAAAGCGGATGTTAGGGAGTGGCTCAATGTATGGATCCACCGGACGGCGTTGGCCGTGGGGCTGGGCCGGGCTTCGGTGAGGGAGATCGATGCGGTGGGGATAGTGGGAGCGACGCGGCGGGCCATGGCCCGTGCCATAGGCAAGCTGGAGCCGCGGCCCCAGGCCCTACTCATAGACGCACTGCCTCTCCCGGGAGTCGGGCTGCCGCAGCAGTGTCCGGTGAAGGGGGATAGGGTGTCGCTCTCCATAGCGGCGGCCTCCATAGTGGCCAAGGTGGCGCGGGACAGGTTGATGGCGGAGGCCGACCGGAGGTATCCGGGTTACGGGTTTTCCCGCAACAAGGGGTACGGGACCCGGGAGCACGTGGGGGCCCTGGACCGGCAGGGGCCGTGCATCATTCACCGGGTGAGCTTTGCCCCCGTGGCGCGGGCTAACGGCCACGGGAGGCTGGTCTAGGGTCAAGGTCCATGCCCCACGATAGAAAACGGTTCGGGGACTGGGGTGAGGAATATGCCCGCCGGTTCCTGGAGGGAAGGGGCTATTCGATCATCGAGGCGCAGTACCGGGGTAAGTATGGAGAGATTGACCTGGTGGCTCTCGATGGAGACTGCCTGGTGTTCGTGGAGGTGAAGAGCCGGCGAACGGGGGCGTTTGGACGTCCCGAGGAGTCGGTGACGATGGCGAAGCAGCAGAAGCTGGTGCAGTCGGCGCAGGAGTACGTGCAGGACAAGGGGCACGAGGGGCGGGAGTGGCGCATCGACGTGGTGGGCATTGAGGCCGGGGGGCTGAGGCCCCGGGTGCGGCTGATACGCAACGCGGTGATGTCGGGGGAGGGGTGACGGAAGTCACCCCTCTCGTACGTCGACAGGCTCAGCATGATCGGGGCCCGGGGATGGATTCCCGATCGGGGTCTGGAATGACGGAGAAGGGAGGATGGATTCCGGCTCGGGGGCCTAATGACGGATAGGGATGGGGGAGGGGTGTGCTAGAATGCGCGGGCGGGGCGAAAGCGAATGCCTATCTACGAATACCGGTGCGGCGGATGCCGTCAGAGGGTCAGCCTGTTCGTGCGGGGGTTCGTTGACCCGACATCCAAGTCGTGCCCCGAATGCGGGTCGGAAGAGCTTTCCAGGCTCGTGTCCCGGGTGGCGGTGCTGAAGTCGGGTGAGAGTCAACTGGAGGAGTTGTCGGACCCCTCGGCGTGGGGAGGGATAGATGAGAACGATCCCAAGGGAATGGCCGAGATGATGCGGCGTATGGGCGACTCTATGGGGGAGGACATGGGCCCGGAGTTTGGGGAGATGGTGGACAGGCTGGAATCGGGGGACATTCCCGAAGAGGGCGACGACGGAGACTTGGACTGAGATGCCGATATACGAATACAGGTGCTGCGGGTGCAGCCGTAAGACGAGTGTCTTCCTGCGAAGCATCGGGTCGGAGGTCAACCCGGTGTGCGAGTCCTGCGGGAGCGCCGACCTGAGCCGAATAATATCCTCGGTGGCCTATCACAGGTCGATGCAGGACCGGTGGGACGCCTCAGGGCCGCCACAACTCAACCCGACGGACGACTATTACAAGGACCCGACGAACATAGGCCGGTGGGCGGAGAAGAGGCTGGGAGAGATGGGCGTCGACATGCCCGAGCAGGCGCGAGAGATGATCGACGCGGCCCGGGAGGGGGAGATGCCCCCTGCAATCAAGGATATCTAGGGGTCGGTGGGCCGGAAGAATAAAGGGATGAAGGGCAAGATCGAAGGGTTGTACGTCATCCTAGACCCCAGCTTTCTGAAAGACGTATCAGAAGTGGAGGCGGCGGCGGCGATTGCTCGGGGCGGGGCGCGAGTGGTCCAGTGGCGGGACAAGACACGGGACAAGGGGGAGCAGCTGCCCATAGTCAGGGAGGTCAATCGCATCTGCGCTGAGGGCGGGGTCGTCTCTATAGTGAATGATCACGTGGACCTGGCCCTGGCCTCGGGGGCGGATGGCGTACACCTGGGGCAAAAGGACCTGCCGTTGGTCGAGGCGAGGGCCCTGATGCCGGAGGAAGCGGTAATCGGGGTGTCCACGGCAACAGTAGAAGAAGCGAAGAGGGCGGAGGCCGAGGGGGCTTCCTACATAGCGGTCGGGTCTATATACCCAACGACCTCCAAGGCGGTGACTCGCCCCGCGGGCTTGGTGACACTGGAGTCGGTGGCCGGGGCGGTGTCGGCGCCCGTGGTGGCAATAGGCGGCATCAATGCCGACAACGTGGAGCCGGTGGTCGATGCGGGCGCCGACTCGGTGTGCGTGATCAGCGCGGCGCTGTCGGGGCCGGACATCGAGGCGGCGGCACGAGAGCTGAGCTTGAAGATCCGGGCCTCGGCGCGAGGTCGACGTGCTGGGTGAGGGGCCGGTCTCGAACCTGGGCCCGATAATCGACAAAGTGCGGGCGAGCCTGTCGGAGAAGCACGGGGCCAGGGAGGAAGGGCTGCGGGCAGCTAGGGACGCAATCCGCCATTGCGCCAACTCCATCCGGGCGACACATCGGGGGGAGTTCGACAAGGCGCAAAGCCTCTTGACGGAGGCGCGAGAGTTGCTGGACGGGGCCGAGGCATCCTTGGAAGGGCATCCGTCCATATACCACGCAGGCTTCCTCCACGATGCGCAAAAGGAGTACGCAGAGGGTCAGATAACGCTGGCTCTAGCATCGGAGAGTCCCCTGCCGGACCCCGACGAGCTGAGGGTCGGCTACCCGGCGTACCTGAACGGGATGGGGGAGGCGGTGGGGGAGATGCGTCGGAACATCCTGGACACCCTACGAAAGGGCGACATAGACCTCTGTGAACGGAAGCTGGAGCACATCGACGCCATATACACCGCCCTCACGACCATCGACTTCCCGGACGGCATCACGTCGGGGCTGCGACGGACGACGGACATGGTGCGGGGGGTGGTGGAGCGGACGAGGGGAGATTTGACGGTGGCGTATCGGCAGCACCAACTGGAGAAGTCTTTGCGGAGGTTGGAAGAGAGGCTGGGAGGATAGGAGGGGATTGTGGTTGTCGGGGGATGGGCGCCCCGCCGGGGCCGCTCACCCTGAGCCCTGTCGAAGGGTCGAGCGGCCCCCTCCCCCGTACTTCCCTTCGACAGGCTCAGGATAAACTAGGGGCTCAGCA
>JAAXHX010000073.1 GCA_012270635.1 Dehalococcoidia bacterium
CGGGCCCCGGCTTCCGCCGCGGCGAGGGCCGCGCTCAGCCCCGCGGGCCCACCCCCGATCACTGCCACGTCGGTATAGGCGTTGACGTGCTCGTACTCGGTGGTTGGGACTTGGCTTGTGTCCACCGTTCCAAGCCCCGCTACCCGGCGAATGACCGGCTCGGCCAGATGCCACGCCGCCTTGGGACGGATGAGCGTCTTGTAATAGAAGCCCACGGGCATCAGGCGGTCGAAGCGCTCCAATACGGAAAGGGCGTCTCGCTCGACGGAGGGCCAGGCGTTCTGCCCCCTGACGCTCATGGAATCAGCGGCGGCGCAGGCGCAGGCGCGGACGTTGGGCGTCCCGTCCACGTTCATCATGCAGTTCGGGCATCGCCCCGACACGCACAGAAGCCCCCTGGCCCGGTGATACTTGAAGCTCCGGCTGAACACGTCCACGCCCGAGGCATACAGGGCGGAGGCGACGGTGTCTCCGGCGTAGGCCGGCACCCGCTTGCCTTCATATTCGAAGTTGATGGGACGGGAGCGGTCTATGACCTGGGAGGGGTGAGGGGGGAGCCTGCGGTTCGGCAACTCAGGACCCCTTCTCGGCGGGCTGCGCCGGGCCCTGCTCCGGCCAATACGTAGCCTCGACCCGGTTGTTCAGGGTGTTGCGCCGGGCCTGTAACCACCGGCGGCACCCGTACGTGTGGTACCACCACTCTTGGTGAGGACCGGCGACGTTCTTTCGGAGGTAGAAATAGGCGGACCAGGTCTCCTCGGGGTCTCCGGGCGAGGGCCGAGCCGTAACCTCGCCACCGTATCGGAAATCGTTGACGGACCTCGGGCCGCAGTTGGGACAGTTCAGCAGGAAGGACATGACGCTATGCGATGAAGCGCGCCGCTAGTGAAATCGGGCGGGAGATTGAGGCGGCAAGCGAGTTGCAGTGCAATAGACCGGATTGACCGGATCCCTAGAACATGGTGAGATACCGGTCCACCTCCCATTGGCTCACCTGCCGGTGATAATCGGCCCACTCGGCCTCTTTTACCTTCACGAACTCGTGGTAGATAGGGCCGAGGGCCTCCTGGACGACCTCGTCGTTCTCGAGTTCGTGGAGGGCCTCGGGAAGGCTTTGGGGCAACACCCGGATGCCGCGTCGGTTGATCTCCTCCATGCCGAGAGCGTAGGTGTTTTCGAAGTTCGCGGGGCCGGGATCTAATTCATTCTTCACGCCGTCCATGCCCGCGGAAACGTAGGCGGTGAATGCCAGGTAGGGGTTGCAACCCGAGGACATGGTGCGGTCCTCCAGGTGGCCGGGGCCCGCGGTCCTGATCATCTGGGTCCTGTTGTTGTCGCCGTAGGAGATGAAGGCGGGAGTCCACGTGAACCCCGACCGGGACCCGGTGAGCGCCGCCCCCATCTGCAGCCTCTTGTAGCAGTTGACAGTAGGCGAGTTGACGGCGCAGAGAGCGCGGGCGTGCCTGAGAATCCCGCCGATGAAATGATAGGCCATCTTGGAAAGCCCCAGCCCCTGCTGGTCCGAATGGTCCGTGAAGACGTTCTCCCCCGTCTTCGCGTCGGCAACGTGGAAATGGATGTGGCCCCCGCTACCCGTCCTGTCGGCGAAGGGTTTGGGCATGTGGGTGGCGATGGCGCCGTGCTTGCGGGCCACCTGGCTGGTCATCATCTTGAAGAAGGTGTAGCGGTCGGCGGTGGTGAGGGCGTCGGAGTAGTCGAAGTTGATCTCGTATTGGCCGCTGCCGTCCTCGTGGTCGGACTGATAGACGCCGTATCCGAGACCGTTGAGGCCGTCGATCATCTCTTTGAGATATCCAAGCACGCCCGATATGCCCTTGTAGTCGTAGCAGGGCTTCTCCAGGTTGTCCACGCCGGCAGGGTCGAATATCTTGATCTTGCGGTTTCTCTTGCGGGTAACGAGGAAGTGCTCGGGTTCGATGCCGACGTTGAAGACGAAACCCTGGTCCCGCAGTTCGCCCAGGACCTTTTTCATGTGTTGTCGGGGGCAGTAGGGGTGGGGCTCTCCGTCGACGAAGAGGTCGGAGGCGAAGCGGGCGCTCTCGGGGTCCCAGGGGAGGGGGGTATAGGAATCGAGGTCGATGCGGGCCAGCATGTCGTGGTCGTTGGGGCCCTGGCCCATGCCGTGGAGGGAGCCTCCGGCGAAGCCCGCGCCCTCGTCTATGACGTCGTCGAAGCTGGAAGCGGGGACCAGCTTGACCTTGGACGCGCCGTGAATATCGACGAACTGGGTCAGGATGTACTTGATCCCGTCCCGGGTCATCTGCTCCCGTACCTGCTCTCTGTTGGCCATGCTCTGCTCCGGTTGGGGTTCCTATCTTTGGGGGTTCAGCCCGGGCGGCTAGTCAAACCCGAACACCTTGTCGGTGCCCACCAGCGGGATGCGGGCCATGGCGGAGGCCTCGATGGTGAGGGCGGCCATGTCTTCGGGCTCCAGGCTGTGCACGTCGCTCTTGCCCAGGGACCGGGTGATCAGAGCCAACTCCATGGTCATCGCATTGAGGAAGTTGGCCACCCGGGCCCCGCCCTCCTCGGGGTCGAGCCTCTTCTCCAACTCCGGGTCCTGGGTGGCGATTCCCACGGGGCACTTCCCGGTCTGGCAGTGGTGGCACTTGCCCGCCGGCACCCCGACCTCCTCTTCGAAGTTGGCTTCGGGGATGTCNNGGCCTTGGCCACGTCCACGCCGCTCCTGATGCCGCCGGAGGCGATGAGGGCCACCTTCCCGTACATCCCGATTTCCCGCAGCGCCTCCCGGGCGAGGACTATGGCGGGGACGGTGGGTATGCCGGAGTGGTCCAACAGAATTTCGGAGGAGGCTCCCGTCCCTGCCAGCATGCTGTCGATAACTATGGCGTCGGCGCCCGCCTTGGCGGCCAGCTTGACGTCGTCCTTGACCCGACAGGCCCCGAGCTTGACGTTGACGGGAACGCGCCAGTCAGTGGCCTCGCGGAGCTGCTCGATCTTGATGGGCAGGTCGTCGGGCCCGAGCCAGTCCGGGTGTCGGGTGGGACTTCTCTGGTCGATGCCCGTGGGGAGGTCACGCATGTCGGCGATGTGGTCCAGCACCTTGACCCCCATGAGCATGCCGCCGGTGCCGGGCTTGGCGCCCTGTCCCACGCAGATTTCAATGGCGTCGGCCATCATTATGTGGTGGGGTGTGACGCCGTAGCGGCTGGGCAGTATCTGGTATATCAGCTTCTCGGAGGCTTCCCGCTCGGCCATGAGCATCCCGCCGTCGCCCGTGCAGGTGGCCGTCCCCACCTCCGAGGCCCCCTTCCCCAGGGACACCTTGGCGTTGCGGGACAGGGCGCCGTAGCTCATCCCCGTGATGTATATGGGGGTCTCCAGGACGAGGGGATTCTTGGCGTTGCCTTCTCCGATGACCGTGCGGGTGTTGCACTTCTCCTTGTAGCCTTCCAGGGGGATGCGGGTGAGGCCCGTGGACAGGAAGGTAAGATCGTCGAAGTGGGTCACCTTCTGGAAAGAGGAGAAGCCGCGTATGCGGTAGCGGCCAAGGTCCGCCTTGGCATGGATGTCTTCCATGACCCAGGGGGAATATATCTGGCTGCTGTTCATCACCATGGCGGATCCCCTTACACGACCCTTTTTTCGAAGCGTTCCAGGGCGTCGAAATGATACAGCTTCTTGGCCGAGACCACCTTCTTGAACTGGAACCGTTCCGTGATCCCGAAACTTTCGAGCGTCTCCCAGACCTGTAGAAGCTCGTCCTCGGAGGGGGTTTCCTCCTTGGCGTCGCTCCCGAGGGAGCCAATGCTCCCGGCCACGTAGATCTCGCCCTCGTACATGGAGTCCCCGACAGCGTCTCCGACGTCGCCGCAGATGATGATGCGGCCTTTCTGCATCATGTAGCCGGTCAGGAATCCCGAGTTGCCCCGGATGATGAGGTTTCCGCCCTTCATGGAGATGCCCGCCCGGGCCCCGGCGTCCCCCCCGACGAACAGCTCTCCGCCCCGCAGAGTCGCACCGACCGAGGCGCCGGCGTTGCGGGTGAGGGTTATGCGGCCGTTCATCATGTTTTCGCCCAGGGCCCAGCCGGCGTTGCCGTTGATGGTTACATCGGGGCCGTCCAGGAGGCTGGCGCACAGGTATCCCACGCTGCCATCGACGGTTATCTTGCAGTCCTTCAGGATGCCGATGACCAGGTTATGCCGCGCCTGGGGGTCGAGTATGCACACCTCTTCGTCCTGGGCCACCAGTTCCTTGACCCGGGCGTTGATCTCCCGAGTGGTCATCTCCCTGGCGTTTATATCAACCAAGTCATGACCTCGTTCTGCTGGGGCTCGACCCGCTCTATCTCCTCGTCGAAGACCGAGCGAAGGGCGACCTCCTCGGAGGCGAGGGCGACCACGTCGTCGGTTTCCATGAGCACCAGGGGTTTGAGGGCGAGGGGGTCTTTGGCGGAGCCCATGCCCTGATCGGTGGAGACCAGGTAGGTGAAAGAGCCATCCAGGTCGTCCAGGGAGTCGTGCAGGGCGTCTTCTAGAGCCGCGCCCCGGGACAGTTTCTCCGCCAGGTACACCGCTATGAGCTCGGAGTCGTTCTCCGTCTGGAAGCGGTGTCCATGGTCTTCGTACTGCCGTTTCATCTTGTGGTAGTTGGTGAGCTGGCCGTTGTGGACCACCGTGACGTCGGGGAACGGGTAGGCCCAGAAGGGGTGGGAGTGAGTGATGTCGACCCGGCTCTCGGTGGCGAGGCGCACGTGCCCGATCCCATGGGTGCCCTTAATGCCGGAAATGTCGTGCTTGTCGTCCAGCTCCAGGCCCGTGCCCACGTCCTTCACCACCTCCGAGTTTTGGCCCATGCTGTGAATGGTCACGCCGGGTAGCTCGTACAGCGAGGCGGCGAGGGGCTTGAAGTCCCCCTCGTGATTTATGCTGAGGCGCAGGAACTCGTCCGTGGATTGGCGGGCTTTGACGACGCCCCCGTTGGAAGCTACCACCTCTTCCACGGCTCGGAATCGGTCCCGGTAGTCGCCTTCAGGGTCGGACCACACCCTGACTATGAAGTCCGAGTCGGGGCTTTCCCAGGCCACGGTAATGCCTGTAGAGTCGATTCCCCGATGCTTCATGGCGTCGAGCATCCGGATGAGCTCTTCTCCGATGGGAGCGAGACCGGAGATTCCCGCCTTCTTATGCATGATTCCGCTTATGCCGCACATCTCTAGTTCTTTCTCCCTGGTGTTATGTCGGGGAAATTCACGCCGGGGTAGCCATGAGCCCAGCCACCCCGACAGCCGCGCCATTATATATGGGGGTGTACAACTGGGCAAGGAAAACAAGCCGCCTCGTCGAACCCCTAAACTGCCCTGGGCAGCCTTTCAAAGACGCGGAATTCCACGTCTATGGACGTAGGGTGGAGGGTAAGCATGGCCACCGACCCCGGCATCATGAAGTCCGGGTACCCAGGGCCGGGGTTTACGATGAGCGTATCCCCAACGTAATGCTCGATCCGTTCATGGGTGTGGCCGTACAGGATGACGTCCTGCCTGCCCAGCTCTTCCAGGATGCGCTCCTCTATCCCGTCGGGCTCCATACCCCACCAGGGATGAATGACACCGAACATCCAGGGCCCGACGGCGAATAGCTGCTTGTCGGGGAGGATGCGGCGGGTCTCGTCCTTGTCCGTATTGCCGAAGACGCCGACGAATCGGGGGTGGTCTTCAATTAGCTGGTGGACGAGAGTCGGGCCCGTGAAGTCGCCGCTGTGAACTACCCAATCAGCCTCGCCGAGGGCCTCCTTCACCACCGGGTGAAGCTCGTCCTTCTCCCTAACGTGGGTGTCGGATAGATGGAGCAGCTTGATGGGGCTGTGCGGCATGGGGCTAGTATAGCTTACGGGCTCAAGCACGGTTACACTGGGAACCTGGGGGATGCTAAATGGGCCTATGTGCTGTGGGGTCAGCATAGCCCGGAGCACGACTCCTAGCCAATCCAGACGCCGGCTCCCGGCAGGGAATTCGAGCAGCCGGTACGGCGCCCATACCCCCCAGCGATGCATCTGATTTCTGTAACTTTCTAACGGACGTTGAGAGGGCAGTGTCTTACCGAATGGGTCCCGGCTCTTCAAGCTGCTCCATGAGGTCGTTGTTCCACTCACCCTCGGCAACCAGGACCGCCTTGGCGTCGTACACGAACGCCTCGATCAAGTTGTGCGATAAGTATACGTAAGTCCCCGGCTGTTGAATGGTGTGGATGGATGCCCCGGCAGAACCGGCGGCAATGATCCAGGTTTCCAGGTCAAGCTCCGGGGGGCTGCTGAAGCCTCCTCTCTCCCAGACGTAGTCGCCGTGCCCGCCGATTAGGTGGGGATACGACTGCCGGTTGGCCTGGGCGTGGACTATCAGTACGTTTTCTCCCACATTGGCCGTTAGCTGGCCCTCTCCTTGCAGTGCGCCGGTCGCGCCGTTGAAGACTATGTGAGTTGGGGAAAGGGAGCGCATGGCCTCCAGGTCCTGGATGATCGATGCCCCGGGGTTGTCGAACCGTATGAATTCCCCTTCCTCGTCCCTCGGCAGATAGTAGTCCTGCTCCCCGATGTAGTACGCCCTGTCGTAGCGGATCGGGTTGCCTGCCGGGTCCCTCAACCCGTCCTTGGGCAATACCATGATCGCTCCGTTCATGCCGTGCACCACGTGCCAGGGCACCATCGTATCGCCCGGTGCGCAGTGATAGACGAATACGCCCGGCTTTACTGCACGGAAACGCAGCACGACTTGCTGCCCGGATGCTACGTGGGTTAGCGCCCCGCCGCCCAATGCGCCTATGGAGGCGTGAAAGTCCACGTTGTGAAGGAGCAAGTTGGTGGACGGGTTGACCAGGGTTAGCTCCACGTAGTCGCCCTCGTGTACCACAATGAGAGGCCCGGGCACGGAGCCGTTGAAGGTGAACGCCCACACAAACGCGCCAGGCGCAACCTCCAGTTCCTTTTCCTCCACTACCATTCTCACCTCCACCACCCGAGGCGCTCCGGGGTAGTCCTGGTCGTGCTTTGGTAGAAACGGCGGCGCCACCAGTTCCTGGGTTACTCGCTTAAGGCTGTTTATGTCCTCGGGTTCCCATACCGTTGGTCCGCTCCAGTAGGTGTTTGCAGCCCCGTTCCCCCCGGAGGAATCGACCTCGGCTGCGGGGGGCACGGTGGGGAAGGGAGTGGGGGTGGGATACGGCCTCCGACACCCGCCTGCCACGATGAGAATGGCCGCCATCAACAATGTCAATAGCAGTATTACGGAAACCCTGACCTCGGGGTATCGGAAGCTTGCTTTCAACATTCGATCCTTCGCCTTAGGATGGGATGGAGTATATTGGCAACCGACGTAACCTTCCAACCCCGGCTATTCCGCGGTAGGCCCCGTGGACAACGCCGAAGCGAGGAGCCGCTCCAGGAATGCCATCTGGGCGGGAGTGAAGGGCGCCAGCCTCGCGGACGGACACTCGGCCAGGGCCTGCTTCATCGCCAGGTTGACGCGGGCCTGGATTTCTTCATTTCGAGAGGTCAAGGTCGGTCTCCTTGTTTCGGGTCTCCACATTCTACGATGGGGACCTCTACCAGGTGGTCCCGGTAGAGGGGAATGGCAGCCATGTAGTCTTCGTCCTCCCCCGCCCTCTGCATCCCGGCCGGCAGGTCCCCGACCACCGCGCCGGGCACTCCCATCACAACCTTGCGCTCCGCCACTTCCGCCTTGGGGGCCACCACCGACCCCGCAGCCACCACCACCCCGGCCCCGAGCCGCACCCCGTCCAGCACCACGGCGTTCATTGCCACCAGCACACCCTCCCCCAGCGCCGCCCCATGGACTATCGCCCCGTGGCCCATGCGGCACCGGGGCCCGAGCGCCGTTTCGCCGTGGATGACGCAATTGTCCTGCACGTCCGAGCCGTCCCCGATTCTGATGGCGTGCTCGTCCCCTCGTATGGTGGCGTTGGGGCCGATCCAACAGTCCTCGCCGATGGTTACATTGCCGATGATGACCGCCGTGGGGTGGACGTAAGAAGAGCCTGCTATGGTCGGGCGTTTGCCGTTCAGTTCGTAGATGGGCATGGGCATTTCCTGGTTCGAGAGTTAGGGCACCGTGCATTGTATAACAGGGGGGGCGGGGTGAGTGCGATGTATAATGAAAGTTGAAACACTGAACCCGGGTGGGGTGGGACTATGAAATGGGCATCGGCGATATCTGAGCAGGAATCCCTAAAGGCCGCGGTGCGGGAGACGACAGAGCGGGTGAAGGCGGACCTCGGTGGGGAGAGGCCCGATCTCCTTTTCGCCTTCGTGTCCAATGCCCACCGGGACGAATACGACCGGGTCCCGGAGATCATCTCTAACATCTGCCCCGTCGACAACCTTATCGGCTGCTCGGGGGGAGGGGTGATCGGGGAGGGCAGGGAGGTCGAGAACCGCTCCGCAGTCTCCATAACCGGCGCCGTCCTCCCGGACGTACGCCTGAACTTCTTCCACGTCGAGGACGGCGACCTCCCCACCCCTGACGAGGGGCCGGGAGCATGGGAGGACATCGTCGGGGTCAAAGCCGAGGACCGGCCCGACTTCGTCGTCCTGCCCGACCCCTTCACCATCCACGCCGACAGCCTGGTGCAGGGGCTGGACTTCGCATTCCAAGAGGGGGCGAAGATAGGCGGCCTGGCCAGCGGCGGCATGCGGGCGGGCGCCAATGCCCTGTTCCTCGGTACGAGGGTCCATCGCTCCGGGGCCGTAGGGCTGGCGATGCACGGCAACGTCAAAGTTGACACCATAGTGGCGCAGGGCTGCCGGCCCATTGGGGAGTCGAGGGTGGTGACCAAGTGCAACGGCAACCTACTGATGGAGCTGGACGGTCGGAGTCCTCTGGAGTCGTTGCGAAAAGTGTTCAACGAATCGGACAGCCATGACAGAGGGCTTATAAACTCGGCCCTGCACCTGGGGGTGGTCATGGACCCGCTGAAGGACCAGTTTCGCCCCGGCGATTTCCTGATCCGCAACGTGATGGGCCTCCACCAGGAGACGGGCGCCCTGGTTATCGGCGAGATGCTGAGCGAGGGCCAGGTGGTCCAGTTCCACGTACGGGACGCAGATACGGCCCGACAGGACCTGGAAGCCGTGATGGACCGCTACGTGGAGGACAATGATTCGTCCGGGACCTCTGGGGCGCTGCTGTTCTCTTGCCTGGGCAGGGGAGAGCACCTGTTCGGGCGGCCCAACCACGACAGCGACATCTTCCTGAATCGCATATCCCGCGCCCCTCTGTCGGGCTTCTTCTGCAACGGCGAGATCGGGCAGGTGGGCGGGTCCACCTTCCTGCACGGCTTCACCAGCTCCTTTGCGATGTTCAGCGCAGGCCAGGGGCCCGGGTGACCGGGCCGACGGTGTGATATCATCCCTCGGAAGTCGTTTCGGCAGGCCCGATAGGCGAAAGAGGTGCGAGAATGGCCCAGGAGCAAGCCCAGGAACTTACGGGACAAGCCGCTTCTCCGATAACGCTCAACATCCGGCGCCCGGAGAAACTGTCTCGCCTGCACCTTCTACTCAAGACGTTCTTTGGCTGGATATACGTCGGTCTGCCCCACGGCATCATACTTTACGTCTTGAGCATCGTCGCGTGGGTGGTCTCCTTGGCAGCGTTCGTAGTCATCCTGGTTACGGGTCGGTACCCGAGGGGCCTCTTCGACTTTGTCGTTGGCTACCACCGGTGGAACCTGAGGGTTGCGGCTTACGCGGGACCCTTCATGGGCAACTTCATGGTGGACAAATATCCGCCCTTCTCCTTTGAAGAAGAGGCCGACGACTCGGTCATGCTAAGGGTCGAGTATCCCGAAAAGCTGTCCAGGCTCCACGCCGTCCTCAAGCTGCTGCTGGGCTGGCTCTACGTGGGCCTGCCCCACGGGATCATCCTTCTTATCTACGGCATCGTGTTGATGGTCGCCCTGCTCTTTGCCTGGTTCATAGTCCTGTTCACCGGCCGGTTCCCGGGGGCGATTTTCGGACTGGCGGAAGGGTACATGCGCTGGGGCACGCGGGTTAATCTCTACCTGGCCTTCGCCCGGGATGAGTACCCCAAGTTCAGCCCCAGCCCCTAGTGCCAATAACCCCGAAAGGCAAAAGCGTCGGCACTCAGCGCCGACGCTTTTTTCATGACATAGAAGCGGTCAGATGATGACGTTCGTCTCTTTGAACTCCACGATCTCCTCCCAGGAATAGCCCAATCCGAGGAGAACGTCCTCGGTGGAGGCCCCGAACTCGGGGGCCGAGGTCTCGGAAGCGAAACTCCTGTTGCCGATCCGGTAGGGGGCAGCCAACTCTTTCAAGGGCCCGTGCCGGGGGTGCTTCACCTCCATTATCGAACCCGTGGCCTGAAGTTGGGGGTTCGCCGCAACCTCCTCGATGCTCGATACGGGCTCCCATGGTAGGCCGGCCTCATCGAGGCGAGATCCCCAGTAGTACCGGGGCTGCCGGAGGAACTGGGCCTGCAGGATGGCGGTGAGCTCGGTGGTGTGGACGCTCCTGTCGTGGAGAGACCCGAACTTCGGGGCCTGGGCAAGGTCGGGCCTTTCGATGGCATGGCAGAACGGGACCCATGCTTTATCGCTCTGGAGCATGCAGAGCTGGGCCCATTTGCCGTCGCTGCACTGGTAGAACTGGACCAGGGGATTCGTCTTGACATACTCCGCGAGGGAGCGGAGAGGTCTGCCGGAGATGAGCATGGCCCAGATGGACTCGGCGCTGTTCCAGATTCCCGCGTTATATAGGGACGTGTCCACGAGGGCGCCCTTGCCAGTGCGCTCCCGTTGATAGAGGGCCATCATTATCCCCCCGAAAAGATAGGTGCCCGTGGTGACGTCGCCCAGGGAGTTGGGGAGGCTCATGGGTGGGCCCTCGGGGGGGCTGAATGAGGACATGAGGCTGGAGCGGGCCCAGAAGCTCAACATGTCGTAGCCGGGGCGGTCCTTGTCCGGGCCCTCGACCCCGTAGCCGGTGAGCCTACCGTAAACCAGGGACGGGTTTATTGCGCTGAGGGTATCGTAGTCAATCCCGAGAGCCTTGGCGGTGCCGACGCGTAGGTTGGTAACCAGAACGTCGACTTCCTTGACCAGCTTTGCGAATATCTCCGCGCCCTTCTCCGAAGCGAGGTCCAGGGCCAGGCTGCGCTTGCCCCGGTTGATGGCCTCAAAGACGTAGTTGATCTGGTCGGGGGGAGGGTCGGGTTCGGGTATCCAGCCCCGGGCCTGGTCGCCGCCGGTCTGCAGGTGCTCGACCTTGATGACCTGGGCGCCGTAATCGCTCAGCATCACCCCGCACGTCGGGCCCGACACCCAGTTCGCTACCTCTATGACCTTGAGACCTTCGAGGGGTTTGGGGCTCATGGCTCAAGCCTCCTGCCGAAAAGACCCTTGCATGACTGCGTACCTTACTTCTTTTGCCATTGAGATGGCCTCATGCTCCCCCCGCTCATACTTCGACAGGCTCAGCACGAGCGGCTCCCGGGCCCCTCCAACACAGGTTGCGTAGGGGTCTCCTAAAGAGTCACGCGTTACAGCATCCCCTTCTTTCGCACCTCTTTGAAAGACCCCTTCATCGCCTCCACTATCTCGTCTATGTCCTCGTCCGTGTGCGCGGTGGAGATGAATCCCAGGTGGATCCCTGGGACCACTACCCCGCGCTCCAGCAGGTGAAGGTAGAACTCGATTTCCGCATCATGCAGGGAAGAGTCGACGTCCCGAGAGCTGTTTATAGTGCCGCGCTGGAAGCGCAGGTAGAACATGGATTGTGCGCTCATCATCTGGGCCGGCAGCTCCTCGGCGATGCAGAAGGAGTTGATCTCGTCGGCGAGCCTGTTCCCGCGCTGCGCCAGCCGAGAATACAGCTCGGGGTGGTCCCTCAATTGGCTAACGGCGGCGTGACCGGCAATCATGCTGATGGGGTTGCCGCTGAATGTCCCCCCCGAGAAGATTCGCCGGCGCCCGCCCTGCCCCGAGTCCCGGGACGACGAGAACGCCTGCATGATATCCTCCGAGCCGGCCAGCGCCCCAATGGGCGCCCCGCCCCCGATGATCTTGCCGTAAGCGGCCAGGTCGGGGGCCACGTCGAAATACTCCTGCGCCCCGCCGTAGCCCAGCCTGAACCCGGTGATAACCTCGTCGATCAGGAAGAGGACGCCGCATTCACGGCAGACCTGCTGCAACCGTCGCAGAAAGTCTCCGTGATCGAGCCTCGGGTTGGAGCTCTGCACTCCCTCTATCATTACGACGGCGAGCTCGTCCTTGCGCTCCCGGATGATCTCGAAGGCTTCCTCCTCCCGGTAGGGAAGCAGTATGACGTGTTCGATGGTCTCCGGGGGGATCCCTCCCCCGAGACCCCGGGCCACGGGACGGGTACGAGGGCTTTCTTTCCGGGCCCCGGCCAGCACCTGGTCGTGGGCGCCGTGATACCCGCCGTCGAACATGCCGATCTTATTCTTGCCTGTGAAAGACCGGGCGACGCGGACGCCGTACATGGTGGCCTCGGTCCCGGAGTTGGTGAAGACCACCTTGTCGGCGCAGGGGGCGGCCTCCACCATGAGAGCCGCAAGGGGCTCCTGATAGGGGTTGTGAAGCCCGAACTGCAGCCCCCGGCTCACGGCCTCGGACACCGCCTCGACTACCACGTCGGGCGCGTGGCCCAGGATGTGAGGCCCGAAGCCCATGGTCATGTCGATATACTCGTTCCCGTCTACGTCGGTGATCCTGGACCCCTTGGCCTCCTTGATATACAGGGGATAGGGCATGTCTACGGTGCCTACCACCTCCTGGGCCACCACCTCCCGGGTGCGCCTGAACACCTCCTGAGACTTCCGGGTCCTGCTCTCCAGCCGTTCGAGAACGCTGTCCATTGGCCGCCTCCTGTCCTCCGTGTCTACGCTACTAGCTTGGGCTGACGCCCGGCCTCTATCGCCCAATGGTATGGCGGGGGATGGGAGTAGTCAACGAGGTCCTCGTCAATCGGGTTTCCTTTAGACAACGGCTCCACGACACCTTGGCCACTTACTCTTCTGGAACTCCATCACGTCGGGTGATACCCTGAGCCGGTCCAATAGACGACGCCCTGGCGATTCCGAGGAGGCGGTGAATCATGTTCAACATAGCCTTGTCCTGGCCCGTCGACGATGGGGAACTACGTAAACTTCAGGGCTACGTTTCCGATGTCTGCCGGATACTTGCCCCCAAGTCCTACGACATCGACGACCTTCTGGCCGTGGCCCCGGAGGCCGACGCCATAGTTGGCGGGTACATACCGGAGCGGATGATCGAACGGGCCCAGAAGGTGAAGCTGGTGCAAGTGTTGCACTCCGGCGTAACCCACCGCTCGATAGTCGGCGCGGACCTGGGCTTCTCCTTCAACACCCTCCGCGCCAGGAACATCTTGCTGGGCAACATAGCCGGGGCCAATGCCGTCGCAGTGGCGGAGATGGCCTTTGCCCTGACAATGGCCCTGGCCAAGCGAATCCTTCCTGCCCACCGAGCCATAGCCCAGGGTTCGTGGTATCCCTACACCCGAGACACCGTGGGCTGCGAGCTGGCGGGAAAGACCATGGGAGTCGTGGGGCTGGGCGCTATCGGAGTGGAGCTTGCGCGGAGGGCTGGGGCCTTCGGGATGCGCATTCTGGCCACCAAGCGGACCCCCGCTCCCGACTTGGTGCGAGACCTGGGCCTCGACTTCCTGGGCGGCCCCGACGACCTTCCCCGAGTCCTGGAAGAATCAGATTTCGTGGTCCTCTGTGTCCCCTGGATGCCTGCCACCGACAAGCTCATCGGGGAGGCGGCGCTTAGGTCTATGAAGCCTACGGCCTATCTCGTCAACATCGCTCGGGCCCGCATCGTGGATGAAGAGGCCCTCTATAGGGCGCTGACCGAAGACTGGATCGCAGGCTTCGGCGCCGACGTTTGGTGGGACTACGACATGATGCCCGGGCCCTCGGACGCGGTGCCGTTCATCCACTGGGGCGTCGCAAATCCCATCGTGTCCCGGATGGGGATCCACAAGCTGGACAACGTGGTGATGACCGGCGACCGGGGCGCCTTCAACCCTGAGACCCTGGAAAATTTCCTCAAGGTCGGCATGGAAAACGTGGACATGTTCGCCCGCGGCCTGACCCCTCCCCACCTCGTCGATCTCGGGACCCAGGCCTGAGCCCCACTGCAACAGCCAGTCCCTAAGGCAGCCCCTCTTCCGAGGAGAACCGGCGGAGGACGTTGCCGGTAGATGCATCCGGGTTAATATCGATTTCCTTTGTGTATCGGCACGACGGCTCGGACCCGTATTCGGTGCATCCCATGAATGCACTGAACGGACCTTCTCTCTCTACTAAAGCCCCCACACCACAGCTGGGACACTTGGGAGCAAATGCACCAACCTGTGGAATATCATCGTGTTTCTGTAGTTCCTCGATGAATGTCGATGGATAAGTTGAGTCTGTGATCAGATATGCAGCGACTCGGGCGCGTGTCATGGCCACGTAGAACAGGCGGCGCTCTTCGGAGAAGGGGTAGGCTGTCTCGCGTACAGGAGGTAATACGATATCCATTATAGGGTCGTCCTCAACCTTGGAAGGAAAGCCCCATTGTCCATCTTTGAGGTCCAGCACGACTACATAATCCGCCTCGCGACCTTTGGCCTTGTGAACAGTACTGAACTCGACAAAGTTTGGATTAGTCGACCGATCTATTGGAGATAATACTGTCTTGCTGTTGTTGTAGCGGCCCAATACCAGCACACTAGCATTAGAACCACTCTCACAAGTCTTTGACTGTATGTCTTGTAATGCCCACTTTACTCCTGCTTTCGCCCACGTCATGCCTCCTTTGACCCACAGACCACTATCTTTGGGTTTATACGAGGCAATAATAGTAACGCCTTTATCCTTTGTACTATCTACTGCCATTAGTTTTCTCTGGGTCTGCTCCGGATTCCGTTTTATGAATTCGGTAGATGGTTTGAGTATGCCATTCCCGAAGCGGAATGTCCGACTCAGTGTTCGCCTTGCAACATAGCCCAGGTAGTCGCCGCAGTTGCGTACCAGACCAACGTTGCTCCCCGTAAATCTATAAATCGACTGCCAGTCGTCACCGACAAGGAAATAAGCTACGTCTCGGCGCCTCAGTTCTTTAAGCAGCCTCATTCTGCCCTTGGATATGTCTTGGAATTCGTCTACCAGGACGTAGCGATATGGCGACTCCCATTTGCATTGCTGTATATGCCCAGCAGCGAAGTTGATCTGATCATGGAAATCTATCTCCTGGTCCCTGCTGAGCCGGTCCTCGTAGCGCGTCCGCACCTGCTCGAAAACTTCCAGGAAAATCAAGTTGCGTTTGCGATCGTCCAGCTTAATGGCGCGGCTCCGAAGCTCGTCCGGTTTCAAGTCCTCCGTCTTTACATGATTCAGAAATGTAGACAAAAGATTAGCCAGGCGCGAGGACCGCAAATGTTCTTTCAGCCTCTCAATGAGTGCATCATCAGGAACGCGCTCAAGCTTGACTCCCTTCTCTTCAAGCTTTGAGCGCAGTGTCTGGAACAAAACGCCCTTGGTGTATTGCCAGCTATACGTTTCTATCAGCGTCGAGCCATATTTTTTGTGAGTGGCTCTCTTCCACTTCACGCCTTGCTCATATTCGTCCCAACCCGACGGAGGGCACCCTTTCTCGTCTAGGGCGAAGTGTTCGATGTAGATGTCATATTTGGTGAGGTAGAAGTCCGGGCGATACTGGCGATGCTGGAATGTGGAGGTGTCCGTTTTATACGAACTTTCGTAGACGAAGTCGATGTTATGTTCCGCTAGATAGTTGGCAATCTCCAATTCTTCGAAACTCTTGACCAGGCTTCCGCTCAGCGCCCTTAGCTCGATCTTCCTTACGTACTTCCTATATTCACCAACTGTCTTGAACTCGAAAGGGGAGCGATACAGATTGCCATTGCTAAGAATAAAGTTCTTGATCGCATCAGGTTGCATCGGATCGAGCAAAAGTCCTAAGAGGGTGGCATCAATGGCGCTATTCAACTCCTTGGGATCTTCTGCAAGCTTGGAAACCGCTGGCTTCTTACCTTCGCTTTCCGCAACTACCCTGTTACCGAAGGCATTGAAGGTGTAAACATGCGTCCCTGAGAGATCGCTCGGAAGTCGAGCGCGTATCTCATCAGCCGCTTTTGCGTTAAAGGCCAACACCAATATCTCGGACGGAGAGGCGCCCTGGTTGCGAACTAGATGTTCGACTTTTCCCGTTATAACCTTGGTTTTGCTCGTACCCGCCCCCGCAAGGACCAAGGTCACGTCTTCGTCGGTGGCTATGGCCTCGGCTTGTTCATCCGTTAGATTTGTTCCATCGGCTGTCTTTACCGAAGGCGCGGTGCGTGTGACATAGACATCGTTAAGGCGTTTCCTCTCTTCTTCGAACGCTTCGATGGATTCGAGCCGTTTAAGCCCACTGAACGCTTCCCAATCTCCCCATTCGAGATGCTTTCGGACGAGCTTCCCACATTGCCGCACCTTGGAAACGATAGCAACAATTTGGTCATGGATTTCTCGGGAATTGAAATGTCTAATGTAGTGTTTATCGGACAACTGTTCCATGAGCCCCTGCATACGGTGTCCCAGGTCTTCGGCTATCATGACAGCCTCTGTTTCCTCCTCGAACGCTTCAATGGATTCGAGCGGTTGAAGCTTATTGAACGACTCCCATGCTCCTTGTTCAAGACGCTTTCGGACGATCTTCCCACATTGCCGCACCTTGGAAACGATAGCAACAATTTGGTCATGGATTTCTTGGGTGTTGCAATGTTCAATGTAGTGTCTATCAGACAAGTGCTCCGTGAGCCACCTCAGATGTTGTCCTAGGTCTTCGGAGAGCCTGGCAGCTTCCGTAAATATAGAATCGCGGACTCTTTTGGCTTCCTGCTCGGGAAGTCCGCCGATAGAGCGCTTGGTCTCGCCACCCGACCAGATCGTCAATGTGACCCCAAAGCACGAGTGATCAAGAGTGACTTCATCGATGTGATGGATTGGCACTTCCGCTGAAATGACCCCTATTGGCCCTTCCAGGCGCGCAGCGTCGGCTGTCACTAAAATCCGACGCGGGCCTGGATGCAGGAAGCGGTATAGCCGAGCGCTTTCTGCACTTACTTGAGAATCGGGTTGCGTGGTCATTTGAAGACAGATCTCACGGCAACCCCTCTTCCGAGGAGAACCGCCGGAGGACGTTTCCCGTGACCCGGGACACGGCGTTGTCGTAGCCGTTGTATGAGAGACTGCCGCACCAGCTTATCGAGCCGACGGAGAATACGGCCCCGTGCCGGGGATAGGGCAAGTAGACCATCTCCGCCTTCACCAGGGGGTTGATGGTACCTCCCTGCTTGGAGGTCGATTGGTCTAC
>JAAXHX010000074.1 GCA_012270635.1 Dehalococcoidia bacterium
ATCGGCTATTCCAGCGTGAGCCACATGGGGTACGTCCTCATGGGCATTGGAACCCTGGACCCCCAGGGGCTGACCGGCGCGGTATACCAGATGTTCTCCCACGGGATAATGACCGCCCTGTTCTTCGCTCTAGTCGGGGTGGTCTACGACCGGGCCCACACCCGGGACATCTCCGTATTCCAGGGCCTTTCGAAACGTATGGGGGTAACGGCGGCCTTCTTTGCCGTGGCGGGGCTGACCTCCCTGGGGTTGCCCGGCCTGAGCGGCTTCATCGCCGAGTTCCTGGTCTTCGTGGGCTTGTTCAAGACCTACCCCGCGGTGGCCGTACTGGGCATCATCGGGGCGGCGGTGACGGCGGTCTACATCCTCAGGCTCCTGGCCAAGGTCTTCTTTGGGCCGCTGGACAGCCGGTGGGAGAAGCTCCCCGACGCCTCAAACTTGGAAAAGGCCTCCATGCTGGCCTTAGTCGCCGTCCTCATATTCGGCGGGGTCTATCCCCAGCCCTTCACCCGAATGATCGACGAGGGCGTCGGGCCTATTCTAGGTAGGATTGCTGCGGTCGCATGAACATCGACTTCGCCCTGTTGGTCCCCGAGTTCCTCCTTGTGGGGCTGGCCTTCGTCCTCTTCGCCGTGGACCTGTTCATTCCCGCGCGGAGAAAGGGCATCCTGCCGTACCTGGCGGTGGCGGGGCTGATTGCCGTTATGGGGTCGGCCTTCAGCCTTCTCGGGAACGAGGGGGATCTGTACTCCGGCATATACGTCGTTGACAAATACGCCATCTTCTTCAAGGTCTTCCTTCCCATAGTCGGGGCGGTGATGGTGCTGGCCTCCCGGGACTTCGTCAGGAAACACCTGGAGAACCCGGGCGAGTTCTACAGCCTGATCATGGTGTCGGTGCTGGGGATGATGATGATGGTCTCGGCCAACGAGCTGCTGACCGCCTACATCTCCCTGGAGCTCCTGAGCTTCTGCCTATACGTGATGGCGGCCTACGCCAAGCGGGAGGCCCGCTCCAACGAGGCCGGGGTCAAGTACATCCTCATTGGGGCGTTCTCCTCGGGGGTGCTGCTGTACGGGATGAGCCTGATATACGGGTCCCTGGGCACCACCACTTTCGAAGGCATGGCGGAAGTCCTGCGGTCGGGGGAGCATCTGGAGCTGGCCTTCCTGGCGGGGCTGACCCTGCTAATCGCCGGGTTCGGGTTCAAGGTCGTGGCCGCGCCCTTCCACATGTGGGCCCCCGACGTCTACGAAGGGGCCCCGACGCCCGTGACCGCCTACCTATCGGTCGCGTCCAAGGCGGCGAGCTTCGCGTTGCTGCTTCGCCTCTTCGCGGTCGGCTTCCAGCCGGTCATCGACGACTGGAAGCCCATAGTCGCAGCGATAGCCGCCCTGACGATGACCGTCGGCAACGTCGTGGCGATTTCTCAGAAGAACATAAAGCGACTGCTGGCCTACTCGAGCATCGGGCACGCGGGATTCCTGCTCGTCGGGATTGCCGCGCTCTCGGAGATGGCCTCGACGGCCCTGGTCTTGTATTTGGTCGGGTATGCGGCCACGACCTTCGCAGCGTTCATCTGCGTGATCATCTACTTCAACCTGACGGGCGGTGAGAAGATCGAGGAGTACGCCGGGCTGGCCAAACGGTC
>JAAXHX010000075.1:0-251 GCA_012270635.1 Dehalococcoidia bacterium
CGAAGAATCCGCAGCGTCGAGAACACCGCCAAGATAACCAAGGCCATGGAGATGGTCGCGGCTTCCAAGATGAAGCGCGCCCAGGACCGGGTCCTCGCCGCCAGGCCCTACGCCGAGAAGATGGCCGAAATCCTCAGCCATCTCGCCTCTCAGCCCTCGGAAGACGACGTGGTCCACCCCCTGCTCCAGAAGCGGGACGGCAGCCGCATCTCCGTCGTCCACATCACCCCCGACAGGGGGCTCTGCGGCGG
>JAAXHX010000075.1:363-1809 GCA_012270635.1 Dehalococcoidia bacterium
GTGGAGGACATGAAGCAGGCCGGCTACATCTACGAACCCGACAGCGCCACCGCCCTCAGCGAACTCCTTCCCCGCTTCGTGGAGATGCAGGTCTATCACGCCGTGCTGGAGTCCATCGCCAGCGAGCAGTCGGCCCGCATGGTGGCCATGCGCAGCGCCACGGACAACGCCAACGATATGATCCAGGACCTCACCCTGGTCTACAACAAGGCCCGACAGGAGATGATAACCACCGAGCTGCTGGACATCACCGGTGGCGTCGTGGCCCTGGAAGGATAGAAATCGTCAACCCTCTTAGATAATGCGTGGAGACGGTCATGGCTAAAGGAAAAATCGTACAGGTTATAGGCACCGTGGTCGACGTGGAGTTCCCCCCCGACTCGCTGCCGGCGCTCTACAACGCCCTGGAAGTGGCCATTGACGGGACCAGCTTGACCCTGGAGGTGCAGCAGCACATCGGCAACAACTGGGTCCGGTGTCTGGCCTTCGCACCCACCGACGGCCTCGCCCGGGGCGTGGACGCCGAGGACACGGGTCAACCCATCGCCGTCCCCGTGGGCCGCGGCACCCTGGGCCGACTGTTCGACGTGACGGGCACGCCCCTTGACAACCTGGGAGACGTCTCCGCCGAGGAGAAATGGCCCATCCATCGCACCCCCCCGTCCTTCGAGGAACAGGAGACCCAGACCCAGATGCTCGAGACCGGCCTCAAGGTCATCGACCTCACCACCCCCTTCACCCGGGGCGGAAAGATCGGGGCCTACGGCGGAGCGGGCGTCGGCAAGACGGTCATCATCCAGGAACTTATCCGCAACATCGCCACCGAGCACGGGGGCTTCTCCGTATTCGCCGGTGTCGGGGAGCGCTCCCGGGAGGGGAACGACCTCTGGCACGAGATGCAGGAGTCGGGGGTTATCGACAAGACCGTCATGGTCTTCGGCCAGATGAACGAGCCCCCCGGGGTCCGCCTCCGAATCGCCCTCACCGGCCTCACTATGTCCGAATACTTCCGGGACAGGGAGCGGCAGGACGTCCTCCTCTTTATCGACAACATCTACCGTTACATCCTCGCAGGCATGGAGGTATCGGCGCTCCTGGGACGCATGCCCTCGGCGGTGGGTTACCAGCCCACCCTCTCCACGGAGATGGGCGACCTGGAGGAGAGGATCACCACCACCAAGTCGGGCTCCATCACCTCTTTCCAGGCCATATACGTTCCCGCCGACGACTACACCGACCCCGGCGTCGCCACCACTTTCGGGCACCTGGACGCGGTGATCGCCCTCGAACGCTCCATCGCCGAGCAGGGCCTCTACCCGGCCGTCGACCCCCTCACCTCCAACTCCCGTATCCTCGACCCCCAGGTGGTCGGGGACGAGCACTACCAGGTGGCCCGCGGCGTCCAGGGAGTCCTGCAGAGGTACAAGGACCTGCAGGACATCATCG
>JAAXHX010000076.1 GCA_012270635.1 Dehalococcoidia bacterium
TTGGTGGTCCATCCGCCGCGGGACTTCCCGATGGACTGGGGGCCGCTTTTTTTCGTGCGCCCGTGCCGTCCGGATGCACCTTGACGATGGTGCTGTCCAGTGAGACGGCTTCCAGTTTGATGCGCACGATCTGTTCGCGCTGCAAGTGCTCGAACACCCGGTCAAGCACCCCGCTCTTGGCCCAACGATTCATGCGGGTGTAGATCGTGTGCCAGCGTCCGAACTGCTCAGGGAGCCCCCGCCACTTGCAACCGTGCTCGGTCACGTACAGGATGGCGTTGAGGACTTGGCGGTTCGAGATGCGCACGTTGCCGCGTTGGACGGGCAGGAAGGGAGCGATGCGTAGGTACTGTGCTTCGGTGAGTTCCATGCCCCCACCATACCACAACTTCCCCGTTAGTGTGAACACGCCCTAGCGCGCGACGGGGGCTTCGGGGGAGCGGTTGCGGCCGATCTGCGCGATTCCCTCGTCGACGTTGGTGTCGATGATGGGGTGGTCGGGGTCGCGGAAGACGCCGATGGGGTCCTCGCCGCGCTGCACACGCTCGATCTGCTCCTTGACGACGCGGCGGAGCATCACGACTCCCCNNTGCTCGACGGTGCGGTCGGTGATGGGGCCCTGGGTCTCCCAGGCCATCTGGTCCTGCGCGTTGACGTCGCGAAGGATGAACTTGGTGAAGGGATGCTGCTTCTCCGGGTCTTCCTTGTTGGGAGGGTCGATGACTATCTCCGGGTCGAAGGCGCGCGGGTCCTCGGAGCCGTCCTCGTTGGGGTAGAAGTGCATGCGGATGTGGAGCGTGTGGGTATCGTCGATGGGGGTTCGGAACTGGGAGCTGGAGCCCTGCCGGAGGATGTTGGGGAAGAGGACGGGGTGCTCGTCGACCATGCCGTTCTTGTAGGTGCGCTTCTTCATCAGGCCGCCGTAGTCGGTCATGTAGAACTCGAAGTGCTCGACGTCGTCGGTGAAGCCGCGGGTGGTGTTGACGGGCTTTCGCCCGCCGCCGGTGAATTCCTGGTGGAGCACCTGGAGGTGGGCCGGGTCCATGGAGTTCTCCATAGCCTGGAACCAGTTGCAGTCGAGCGGGGCGTGGAGGCGCACCATGCGCGCGCCGTCCTTGCGGAACATGGTGTCGTAGGGGGGGAGCGGCGGGGCCGGGGCGGGGCCCATGTAAGCGAAGACCATGCCGATGTGGACGACGGCCTTGTAGGCGGGCTGCTTCACCGAGCGGATGATGGC
>JAAXHX010000077.1 GCA_012270635.1 Dehalococcoidia bacterium
GAGGAGCTGGAAGAGGCGATATACCGGAGGCTATGCGCCCAGGTAGCGGCTTCGGTCGGGAAGATTCACGATCTGGCCGGGGCCCTCGCCCTGCTCGATCTCTTCAGCAGCCTCGCCGAGGTGGCTTCCCTGTACGGCTACGTGCGCCCCAAGCTGGCGGAAGACGGAGCCATCAACATAGTCGGGGGCAGGCACCCGGTGGTGGAGAGGGTCGTAGGCGAAGGCGTGTTCGTCCCCAACGACCTCCACCTGACCCCCGACCGGCAGCAGATCGTCGTGCTGACGGGCCCCAACATGTCGGGAAAGTCCACCTACATGAGGCAGGCGGCCCTGATAACCCTGCTCGCCCAGATCGGCAGCTTCGTCCCTGCGGAGAGCGCGCAAATCGGGCTAGTGGACCGGATATTCACCAGGGTCGGCCTGCAGGACGACCTCTCCACAGGCCGCTCGACCTTCATGATAGAGATGCTCGAAACCGCCAGGATCCTCCACCTGGCGACACCCAGGTCCCTGATCATCCTGGACGAGATCGGCAGGGGCACCAGCACCTATGACGGCCTCTCCATCGCCCAGGCGGTCATCGAGCATATCCACGACGACCCCCGGGTCTCCGCCAAGACCATCTTCGCCACTCACTACCACGAGCTGGTCAAGCTGGCCGACTCCTTTCCCCGGATAGTCAACTACAACGTCGCGGTTGCCGAGGAGGACGGCAAGGCGGTCTTCCTCCACAAGGTCGTGCCGGGGGGCGCGGACAAGAGCTACGGCATCCACGTGGCCCAGCTGGCCGGAATCCCGAGAGCCGTGACGGACCGGGCGTCCCAGGTGCTGGAGCGCATGGAAAACGGGGAAAGGCCCTCGTCGGGCGTCGCGCCCCGGGCGGAGGACTCCCGGTCGTTGCAGATGTCTTTCTTTTCCCTTCCCGCCGAGTCCTCCCCCGTCGTGAGGGAGCTTGCGGACATGGACATAGCCTCCATGACCCCGCGGGACGCCATCTTCAAGCTGTACCAGCTGCAGGAGGAGGCGAAGAAGGGTCGGGGCGCGGAGTAGGCCCGCAGATGGCTATCAGAGTCCTGAGCCCCGAGACCGCGGCCCAGATCGCCGCCGGGGAGGTGGTGGAGAGACCGGCGTCGGTGGTCAAGGAGTTGATCGAGAACAGTCTCGATGCGGGCGCTTCCAGCATCGTGGTGGAGGTCTCGGGGGGCGGCCTGAAGCTGATACGGGTTATCGACGACGGCGCCGGAATCTCCGCCTCCGACGTGGAGACTGCCTTCCTCAGGCACGCCACCAGCAAACTTTCCTCCGGCAGCGACCTGGACAACATATCCACCCTCGGGTTCCGCGGCGAGGCCCTGCCCAGCATTGCCGCCGTCTCCGACCTCGAGTTGGCAACCAGGACAGAGAGCGAGGATGCCGGGACCCGGGTCCGGCTTCAGGCGAGCGCATTGTTGAAGAGGGAGGTGGTGGGGAGGCCCCGGGGGACTACCGTGCAGATCACCCGGCTCTTTCAAAACGTTCCCGCCCGGCTGAAGTTCGTGAAGTCAGCCGCCACGGAGAACGGGCGCATCGGCAACCTGGTCACCCGTTACGCCATGGCCCGACCCTCGGTCAGGTTCAGCCTGACTATCGATGGACGCAAGACTCTTTCGACCACCGGGTCCGGGGGCCTGCGGGAGGCGGTGTCCAGCGTTTACGGGGCCGAGACCGCCGCGGCCATGCTGGAGGTCTGCGGCGTAGAAGAAGGCATTGCCAGGATTTCCGGCCTGGCTGGCCCCCCGACCCTGAGCCGTGCCCAGGCTGGCTACGTTACCCTGGTGCTCAACGGACGGTGGATCCAGGACCGCAGGCTGACCTACGCCGTGGAGGAGGCCTATCAGAACCTGCTCATGGTCGGGCGCAGGCCCGTGGCGGCGCTCCTGATGGAGGTGTCGCCTGCCGACGTGGACGTCAACGTCAATCCATCCAAGACCGAGGTCAGGTTCAGAAAGGACCGGGAGATGTTCTCGCTGGTCCAGCGGACGGTCAGGCGGGCCCTTGTCGAGTCCAGCCCCATGCATTCTCCCACCCTGGCTTCCAGGTCTCCCGGCCCAATGCCTGACTCCGATGCCAGGAGGACCCCCCTGGGATCGGAGCTTATGGGTTGGGCGTCGGGGCCCCGGGCGCCAATGCCCGAATCCTCCTCCTCTCCATCGATGTTCACAAAGGCCACGTTGCCCCTTCTCAGGGTGGTGGGCCAGGTCAGCAACACCTACATAGTGGCCGAGGGCCCCGACGGCATGTACCTCGTCGACCAGCACGCCGCCCACGAGCGGGTGCTGTTCGAAAAGGCGTTGAAGGAGCGCTCCGAGAAACGGGTCCAGGTCCAGGGGATGCTGGCCCCCGTCACCGTCGATTTGACGCCGGTCCAGCGGGAGAGCCTGTCCCAGGTGGAAGAGCAGCTATCGGGTTACGGGTTCGACTTCGAGCCGTTCGGGGATGGGGCCTACGTGCTCAGGGCAGTGCCGGCCATGCTCTCCAACCGGGCGCCGGACCGCGCCTTCCTGGACGTCCTGGACTCCCTCCTGGATCCCGGCACCCCCGAAGTTGCCGAAGAGCGCACGGCAGCCTCCATAGCGTGCCACAGCGCCATACGCGCCGGTGACGTTTTGCAGCAGGCGTCCATGGAAGAGGTGGTGCGCTTGCTGGAGCAGGCCGAGAGCCCTCACACCTGTCCCCACGGACGCCCGACCCTCGTGCACCTCAGCTCCAGCCTGCTGGAAAGGGAGTTCGGGCGGAGCTAGGAGACCGCCCCGAGGACTAAGTTCCCATCCTCATCTGACCGGGCCGGGGCCTGCCAACAGCTTCGCGATGCAGGCAGCCGCCCGGGGCATGGACGGAAAGACCGGCGCCCCCGCTTCCCACGCCATTTGCTGGAGCTCCGTTACGGTGCGCCACCGCCACTCCTCCATCGCGTCCCCGGGCCGGATGATCATGGCGACGGGTATATCGATCTCTCTGGAGATGTTGGTGAGGAGGCCCATGAGCCGGAACACCCGCCCCCGAGCCTCGGGCTGTTCGAGGTGGAAGTCTACGTCCGGGTCGATCAGGACGAAGTCGAAGGCGCCGCTTTCGGCCATTAGCCGCACGGCTAGCGGCATGGTCAATCCGTAATCGTCGCTGGACATTATGCCCGACAGGTCGAAGGGGTTGTTTGTGTGGAACCAGGTGTCGGGAAGATGCCCCTTGAACCCCGAGCGCACGGCGTCGGGCAGGGGAGCAACCGCCAGACCAGCGGCCTCGCAGAGGTCGGCGCTGTGGACGGTGTTGCCCCCTCCGCCGCAGATGATCCCGACCCTCGGACCCCGGGGCTTGGTCATGTATCGCAGGGCCACCGCGATATCGGTCATCTCTTCCATCGTTTCCGCCCAGATTGCGCCGGCCTGGGTCACGGCGCTGCGCCATATCTGCGTCGACCCCGCCAGCGAAGCCGTATGGGAGGCGACGGCCCTCGTCCCCGCCTCCCCCCGCCCGCCCTTCAGTACAACCACGGGCTTGGCGGAAGCGGCTCGGGAGAAGGCTTCAAAGAAGCGGGGCCCGCCCCTGGTCCCCTCGATGTAGCAGGCGATGATGGAGGTCTCGGGGTCGTGGGTGAAGTATTCCAGCAGGTCGGTCTCGTTAAGGTCGGCGGCATTGCCGTAGCTCACCGCCTTGCTGAAGAACACTCCTCGCAGCGAGGCGCGGTAGACGAACTCCACCGTGTTGCCGCCGCTCTGGCTGATGAACCCCACCCCACCGGCCCGCTTCGGGAAGTTGAGCCGGAAGGAGACCCCCCGGCCCGGGTTGTATAGGCCCATGCAGTTGGGCCCGATTATCCGCGCCCCCAGCCCCCTGGCCGACCTGATGATGCTGTCCTCCAGGGCAAGCCCCTTCTCGGTGCCCATCTCCGCCATCCGGGCGGTGAACAGATGGATGCCCTTGATCCCTTTGCCGCGGGCATCTTCCATGAGGCGGGGTAGAAGGGGCGCTGGCAAGGCGGATATGACGTAGTCCACGGGGCCGGGCACGTCTTTCAGGGATGGGTAGCAGCCGTAACCGGCTATCTCCTCGGCCTTCGGGTTGACGGGGTAGACAGGCCCTTGAAACCCGAACTCGCGCAGGCCGCGGACGTAGGTGTGCCCCTGCTTGTCCGGGCTGGTGGACGCCCCGACTACGGCAATGGAGCGGGGATTGAGGATGGCGTCGATGTCGGGGCGGGGGGTGGATGGGGTGTCCATGGGCGGCCCATTTGTAGCACAAGGGTCGGGGTGGGTCAAGAAAAGCAGACCCGGTCTTGAACGGCATAGGTCGGGCTGTTAAAGTCACCCGCATGGATACGGGATTCCCGACTGAAGCGGACGCGGTGATAGTCGGGGCCGGGATCACCGGGTGCTCCACCGCGTACCGGCTGGCCAAGCGGGGATGGAACGTGGTGGTCCTGGAGAAGGACGACATCGCCCACGAGGCCTCAGGCCGGACCATGGCCGCCGTCGGGGTGGTGGGCAAGCACCACCCCGACGAGTTTGCGCTGGCCAAGGCCAGCATGGAGATCTGGTTCGGCCTCAACGAGGAGCTTGGCACTGACATCGAGTTCATCAATGGCGGCAGGCTGGTAATAGCCAACGCCGAAGAGGACCTGCCGCTGTTCGATGAGATGATTCGGGGGGCGGAGGAATCGGGGGTGGCCATAGAGTGGTTCGACGCGCCCCGGGCCCGGGCCAAATGGCCCTTCCTGAAAGGCCCCTTCATCAAGGCCGCCCACTCCCCTCACGAGGGACACGTCAACCCCGTCAAGGTGGTCCACTCTTTCGCCAGGTCGGCCCGGGAGTACGGGGCCCGGATACTGACGGAGTGCCTGGCCACTGAAGTTGTCACGAGGGCCGGGAAGGTCGCTTCCGTCGTGACGAACAGAGGGGAGATATCGACCTCCGTGGTCCTGGACGCGGCCGGCGTGTGGGGCTACCGCCTCGCCGACCGGCTGGGCGTAGGTTTCCCGGTCCAGCTAATCAAGGTGGTACAGGGGGAGACTGAGCCGGCCCCCCGTCTCTTCGATTGCTTCCTCCGGGGACCCGACTACGGGGGTCGGCAGACGGCCTCCGGGGCCTTCCGCATAACGGGCGGCTACCGGAAGATGGACGTCTACCACGACCTTTCCCTCCACGACCTGCGGGACCTCGGGGTCTGGATTCCCCGCATACTCAGGTACCGCAAAGACGTGACGATGAAGATGAATCGAGACATCCTCAAGCTGGATGTCGCCGCATTGTTGAATGGGGTAACGGGTTGGAGAAACGGGCCCCCGGCGCCCGTCGGCGCCGAGCCGCGACCCCAGCCCGAAAACGTGGCCCGGAAGCTGAAGCGGATGAGCGAGCTGGTCCCCGAAATGAAGGGACTGCGGCTGGCCAGGACGTGGGGCGGATACGTGGACATGACCCCCGACTTCCTGCCCGTTCTCGGGGCGGTGAAGGGGATCGAAGGATTCTACCTGGCCACGGGGTTCAGCGGCCACGGCTTCGCCGTGGGGCCGATAGTGGGGAAACTGATGGCGGAGTTGATCGTAGACGGCAAAACGTCGGTGGACATCCGGGCGTTCAGGCCGAGCCGGTTTGCGGAAGAGAAGGTCCCGATGCCGCGCCGGCTGATGTGACCCGTCTTAAACTTAAGGTATGACTTCAACCAAAGCCGTTCGGATAGCAAAAGCCGGCCCCGAGCACGTGGAGGCTATAAGCCGGCTCATAGAGCTTTACCGGTTCCGGAGTTCGGGTGGGGAGGCGGAGGGGTTCCTGCTGCCCGTGAAGGAGGACGAGGTCCGGGAGCTCGTGTCCGAGGGCCGGTTCTTCGTGGCCGATGTAGAGGGAGAGTTCGCCGGATGCGTCTCGCTCATGGAATACGACGGCATAGCCGAGCTGAGGTCCCTGGCCGTCGAGGAGCGATTTCAACGCCGGGGCATCGCGTCCAAGCTGATCGGGCGCTGCCGGGAGGCGGCCAGGGAGAGGGGCTACGGCACCCTTCACACCCTCACGCAGACCTACGCCGCAGGCGCATTCGAAGGTGCGGGGTTCGTCCGGGCCCCGGTCCCGATTCCCAAGCTGGAGAAGGACTGCGCCTACTGTCCCCTGCACTATAACGGCTGTGTGGAAATCCCCATGACCACCCGCCTTTAGCGAAACTCAAGGAAGGCGAACAAGACGTTGACTAAAGCCGATGCCGTGGTAATTGGCGGTGGCATAACCGGTTGCTCCATAGCCTACAACCTCTCCAGGAGGGGCAAGCGCGTAGTCGTGCTTGAGAAGGACGACGTTGCCTATGAGGCCTCTGGACGGACCGTCGCGGCGGTGGGGTTGCTGGGCAAGCAGGCCGGCGAGTTCGAGTTGGCCCAGGCCAGCCTGGGCATATACGACGGCCTCAGCGAAGAGATAGGCTACGAGATAGAGTTCATAAAGAAGGGTCGGCTCCTCCCCGCCGAGTCGCCGGTGGACGTGCCCTATTTCGAGGAGATGGTGGAAGCAGCGCGCGACGGGGGCATCCAACCGGAGATGCTGACCAGGGAGCAGGTGAAGAGCCGCTTCCCGGTGGTGGAGGGCCATTTCGAGGCCATGGCCTACTCCTCCGACGAGGGCCACGTCAACCCGACCAGGGTCGTCAACGGGTTCGCCAACGCCGCCCGGGAGAACGGCGCCGAGATCCGCACCGGTTGCGTTGCCACCAACATCGGCGTCACCGGGGGGCGGATCACGTCAGTCGAGACGACCCAGGGTGAGATTGAGACCGGAGTGGTGGTGCTGGCTGCGGGGGTCTGGTCCTACCGCCTGGCCGACCGATTGGGCGTCCATCTACCCGTGCAGATAGTCACCCTATCGCAAGGCGAGACCGGCCCCGCCCCGCCGATAATCGAGCAGTTCGTAAGGGGCGGGAGCTACTGCTTCAGGCAGACCGCGTCGGGGCCGGTGCGGGTGAGCAACGGGTACCGTCGGCAGGGCGTCTACCACGACCTGTCCATGCACGACTTCCGAGACCTGAAGGTGTGGCTCCCCAGACTCATAAAGCAGCGGAACAACGTCACCATGAGGGTGGACCTGGAGCTGATGAAACACGACTTCAAGCTCTTCCTTGCTTCCCTCAGA
>JAAXHX010000078.1 GCA_012270635.1 Dehalococcoidia bacterium
CTGAATCCCGGCGCACTGGTCGACGATTTCGGCCAGCGGCGTCCCTCTTCGCAGATGCAGGGAGATGAGCCTGCACGCCAATTCCGTCACCCCGTGCTGGAAACTGCCTCCCTTGCCCAAGAATCCGAAGACCTCGAAGGGCTCGCCGTCCTCGTCAATGCAAACCGTGACGAACAGGTTGCCCATCTCGGTTTGCAGCTTGGTGGTCGTGCTGGGAAGGCTGCGGGGCCTGTCCCGTGTGGTCGTGCTCATGGCCGGCTCCCCTCCGCCATGCAGATGGGGCGCGTCCCGGTGCAATCGACGGCCTCCATCCGCCCGTACTTCCTCACCATGTCCCGGTCGTTGGCGAAGGACTCCGCCTCAATGCGGGTGTCGAACCGTTCGAAGGGGTCCGACCCGTATCCTCCCCAGTAGAAGAAGACGTGGTAATGGAGGCCCGGCGGGTGGTGGCGGATGAAGGGCAGAGCCGGGGAGTAGCGGTCGAAGTAGCCCGCGACGGTGAGGGCCATCTCCCGGTCCCGGTCGTCGCCGACGCCCAGGAGCAACCGCACGATGGGCTCCTCGCAGTCCTCCTCGGCGAAGGTCTCCGTCAGCATCGTGCCCCGGACGGCGGCGGGAAGCTCGTCCCACCGCTCCCGGCTGAGCTTCAGCCCGCCGTGGCTGGGCGTCGTGACCCGCCAGACGCCCTCGGCCAGCTCCTCGATGTCCCTTGTCCAGCCCCAGGGTGTGTGGGTAGCGTTCGTCGTCATTTCAACCTCCTTGGTCGTCCTGTAATGAGAGAGCGGGGCAGCCCGGTTGGGGACAACCCCGCTCGATTCGGAACCGTCGATGCCAGACGGCGGACTAGGCAGCTTGCGTCTGCCGTATCTGGTTGAGCTTGTTGGCTGCGGCCTCGATCAGCGGCCCGAGCTCGTCGGCCGTCAGGTCGTCGATGCCCTTGCCGGTCTGCCTCTGGACAGCGGTCTGCACCTGATCCTCGTCGAAGCCCTGCTTGATGCACAGCTCCATGAGCCGCTTGCGCAGGGTATCCACCTGCGAGTCGCTGCGGCCCTTCGGCTGCGCTTGAGCAGCCTTGCCGCTACCCTTGGCCTGTGCCTGTGTGGGCACGCGCTGAGGCTTGGCCTGGCCAGCCGCCTGCTGCTGGTCTCCGTAGAGGGATTTTCCAAACTGGCAGCCGAAGCTGCGGAACGCCCGCTTCATGCCGTCCGTGACTGCGGCCTTGATCGCCATGTCATGACCGTCCGCCGTCTCGTCCGTCACGGGGTGGACTCCGATGTCGGCGCGGGGCAGCGCCCCGGCGACGGTGACCCGGACGGGAGCGCTGTAGGCTTGGGATGCCTTCACCTCCCCCGTCCGGGGATCGACCGTCTCGATGCGGCGCAGGGTCACGTCGCCGACCAGCTCCGCTCCCCAGCTGCCGTACCCGAAGATTCTGTTGGCCTGGTCGATGACGAGATGGCCTTCCAGGTAGTCGAAGGTGCGCCCGCCGCGCCCCTTGCGCTGGGAGACCAGCGCGGGGTCGAGTGGCTGGTCGAGCGCCTGGGTGACTGCGGGCGGGAGCCCGTCCCAGAGCAACTCGTGCTCGGTGACGATGGCGGGGTCGTTGTGCGCCCCGTTGCCGTTCCGGGCGATGACGGAGGTGTCCTTGTGGACGCCGTTGCCGGTCCCGTTGCGGTGGTGTCCGTTGCTGTTGCCGTTAGACATCTTGTGTCTCCTTCCTTGGTGTGTTTCCTGTAGCGAATGAACAATGCGGAATCCCTACGGGAGTCCGTGCGCAGGCAGAGCCCGACGTGAAATGGGCATAGGTCCTCCTCGGTGGCTGGAGTGGGACTCAGGTAGTGGGAAGAAGGGGAGCGAAGCCCGCTGGGAGAGCGGCGGGGAGCCGCTAGCGGGCTGAGCGGGCGGCCTGCGAGAGCAGGCGGAGGAAGAGGGAACGCCCGTGGGGGTGCGTGGCAAGCTCGGCCACGTCGCCGACGCCCTGGGGAAGAGTGACTCTGGCGGCCCTGCGACCGAGCAGGGTGAGAAGCCGCTCCGCCGCCTCACGACCGGCGGGGTCATTGTCGCAGGCGATGAAGACCCTGGGGCAGCCCCGTAGGGCCGAGGCGATGCGCTCCACGCCCTGGGTGCCCAGGGCGGCGCAGGCGGGAAGACCCCATCCGGTAAGGAGGAGCCAGTCGAAGAC
>JAAXHX010000079.1 GCA_012270635.1 Dehalococcoidia bacterium
GGCGGGGGCGGGTGGGGGGTTAGGGGTAGAAGAGTTTTTTGGCGGTGGACTGGAGGTCGGGGCGGAAGTCGGGGTGGGCGATGTTTATGAGCTCCCGGGCCCGCTCCCGGATGGACTTGCCGAGGAGCCGGGCGATGCCGAACTCGGTGATGACCACGTCGGCGAAGGTGCGGGGAATGGTGATGACCGCTCCTTCATCGTGGCCGGCGACGATGCGGGATACGGCGCCGCCGACGGCACGGGAACGGAGGAGGGTGATGGCCCTGCCGCCCTCCGACATGACGGCGCCCATGTGGAACTCGGGCTGGCCGCCGGTGCCGTTATAAAGCCGGGCCCCGAAAACGGTCTCCGAGTTTATCTGGCCGGTGAGGTCTATGGAGAGGGCGTTGTTGATGGAGGTCATGTTTTGCTGGGCGGCGATGCGGGTGAACTTGAGGACCTGTATGGAGTCGTGTAGCTCGATGAGGGGGTTGTCGGCGGCCCAGGCGATTTCGTCGGCCTTGCAGCCGTCCATGCCGGTGAAGACGGCCTTGCCCCGGTCCAGGGTCTTGCGGTTGCCGGTGATGACGCCCTTCCTTATGAGGTCTATGACGCCGGGAGCGCCCATCTCCGAGTGCCAGCCGAGGTCCGACCTGGAGTCGAACACGCCGAGCTGGGGCATGTAGGCGCTGGGAGTGCCGATGCCGATCTGGATGGTGTCGCCGTCGCGGACTATTTCAGAAAGGTGCTCACCGATGCGGCGCACGTCTTCGGCGGGGCGGTCGAGGCCCCGGGCCCGGCCGAACTCCCTTATCTGGTCGGCTCGGCGGATGACGAGCATGGGGAGCACCTCGGCGAGGCGTTCCCTTGGCAGCGCGCCGGCGATGTTTCTGAGCTCGGACTTGGCATCTTCGTCGACGGCCTGATCTATGAGGGCGTCGGTATCCTCGGTGGAGAGGATGGGAGGGGTATAGTCGACGAGATGGTCTATCTCGGAGACGTGGATGTAGTTCTGGCCGTAGGTGCGGATGCTGCTCTCGTTGACCTGGGCTATGACGGTGCGGGCGTACCTGGCGGCTTGGCGCTTGCCCCAGAGGTCGGAGCCGAAGCTGCAGAAGCCGTTTCTATCGGGGGGCGAGACCACGGTCAGGAGGACGTCCAGGCCGCGGGACTCGGGGGCGCGCTCCCGGAGGGGCTTTACCAGCAGGGAGAAGGGGACGGGCATGTAGTCTATGCGGCGCTCGTCGAGGGCGGGACGGGCCACGGGGCCCAGGAAAGTCTCGGGGACGGGGAGGAAGGAGTCCTGCCAGCCGGGCTGGAACCAGCCGGGGTCGAAGGCGGGGGAGACGCCGCGGATGACGACGCCGGATAGCTCGTCCCTCCGGGCGGCGAGGGAGTTAAGGAGGTGTCGGGGCGGGGGGTGGCGGGTGACCAGGACTACGTTGCCGGACTCTACACGCCGGGCGGCCTCCTCGGCCTCCACCAGCTTGTCCGAGTATGCACGCCGCCAGTCGAAAGGGTTTGCAATCATGGCCATAGAGGATGGGTTACTCGGGATAGGAGATGATCTCGAGGAGGTTGTCGTCGGGGTCGAGAAAGTAGAAGCAGAGGTGGTCGCCCCAGTCGACGGGACCATGGATTGGGATGCCCTCGGCGGGAAAGTGGGACTGGGCGAGGGCGAAGTCGCTTTCGCTGACCCGGAAGGCCCAGTGCCCGCGGCCGCGTGGCTCGGTGAGCTCTCGGGTGGCGGGGGGGAGGTCCGAGCGTTCGAAGAGGGCGAGGTCGTTGTTGCCGCATTTCATAAGGGACATGGCGCCAAACCGGGCGTGGAGCTCCATGCCGAGGGTACGGGAGTAGAAGTCCAGGCTGCGTTCCATGTCGCTGACCTCTATCCCGAAGTGGTCGAGCCCCTTGAGCTTCAGCATGATTTCCTCCTCCCGGGCACCGGGCTGCGGCAGAGCAGGGTTGACAAAAGACCGGGTTGTAGTTATATGGGTAGCCGCAACAGCCGTCAAGGGCGTTTGGGGAAAGCGACAGGGAAATGACTCCAGAGATTACAACGTCAACGGCCTCATACGACTCGGATGGGGAAGAGGTCACGGGATACATGGCCCGACCCGCCGGAGGCGGGCCGCATCCCGGCCTGATAGTCATACAGGAGTGGTGGGGGGTGGACGGGCACATCAAGGACCTCACGGAGAGATTTGCCAGGGAAGGGTACGCTGCCCTGGCCCCCGACCTCTACACATACGCCGGGCACCGGGTCACGGAGGACGCCGACGAAGCGGCCAAGCTTGCCGAGGAGCTGCGATACGATACGGCGATGCGCTACCTGCGGGGAGGGGTGGACTACCTGAAGGACGCCGGGGTTGCGACGGCGGACCGGATAGGGGCGGTGGGCTACTGTCTCGGCGGGAGCTATGCGCTGCTTATGGCGTGCCAGGACACGGGCATCGGGGCGGCGGCGGCGTTCTACGGCCAGATAGTGAACGAGGAGCCGACGGAGAACAACCCCATCAACCCGATTGATCTGGTATCCCAAATGTCCTGCCCGCTGCTCTTCGTGCATGCCGGGCTGGACGAATGGATTACCGTGGAGCACGCGGACAGGCTGCGGGAGGCCATGGCGTCGGCGAACAAGGAGGGGGAGGTGAAGTCCTACCCGAACGCCCAGCACGCCTTCTTCAACGACACCCAGCCTGACATCTACAGCGAGGAGGACGCCCGGGACGCGTGGGAGCGAACACGCCGATTCTTCAAGAAGCACCTGGCCGGGTGACGGGGCTAACCTTTCGGAGGGCGGTTCGTTAACAATCTCGGCACGGGCTTCGGCGTGTTCGTCTTGTAATATCAAATGCCCCATGCGATAATTGACTTTCGAGCCAATGGGCAGAATCCTGCAACCCATCAAGAATTTACCCCCGGCCAGAAACATCCGACTGGTGTGGCGCCTGCTCTGGGACCGCCGCGTGCCCATCATGTTGAAGATGGCCATACCGATGTCCCTCACCTACCTCATCTGGCCGATAGACTTCCTCAGGGACAGGCTGGGAATCCCGGTGCTTGGACAGATTGACGACTTCATAGTCCTGGCCCTGGCCTCCATAATCTTCGTGCGCCTTGCCCCTCCCCTGGTGGTGCGCGAGCACCGGGAGGCGATATGGGGCTCCAGCCTGAAAGAGGGCGACAAGGTGACCGAAGGGGAATACCGGATACTGAATGACGATGATGGGGACCACGGGCCCGCGCGAAACGGGTCCTGACTCCCGTTCAAACTTAGAAACAACCTGCAAGCTAGCCCGAAAGTCAGCAAGAACCAGGAGAAATAGATATGGCCCGAAGACCAGGCGGGGGCGATTTTGACCGAATGCTCGATGCGTTCGGGCCCGCCGCCCGCAACATAACCAGGCGCTTCAGGGGCCTGGGCCTGATAATGGTGCTGCTAGTGATAGGCCTGATACTAGTTATCTGGCTGGGCACGGGCATCTATCAGGTGGACACAGGACAGCTGGGAATAGTCAGGCGGTTCGGCCAGGAAGTTGGCCAGACCAGCCCGGGACTGCATTGGCACTGGCCCGCTCCCATAGAGCGGGTGGACAAGGTGAGGGTGGAAGAGATCAGGCGGCTGGAAGTCGGGTTCCGGGTAGTGGACCCCGGCCCACCCGCCACCATAACGCCCTTCCCGGTGGAGTCCCTGATGCTCACGGGTGATGAAAACCTGGTGGACGTGAAGATGGCTATCCAGGCCAGGATCAACCCGGGGTCTGTGGGGAGTTCGCAGATCGAATCGGATGCGCTGGTGCCCAGGCGAGACAGGGGGGCCTCGGCGTTCCTGTTCAACGTCTTTGACCCCAACGGGTCACCCGACCAGGTGACCCTCAGGGACGCTGCCGAGACTGCCCTTCGGCAGGTGGTCGGTGAAGGCTCCCTCGACGAAGTCCTTACCGAGGAGCGAAGCCTCATTGAGTCTGAGGTTCAGGACATCCTTACCGATCTCATGACCCTCTACGGCACGGGGTTGGAAATCGTACGTGTGCAGATCCAGTCGGTGGACCCGCCCAGCCAGGTGCAGGCCGCGTTTGACGACGTGGTGGCAGCCCGAGAGGACAGGGTCCGGCTTATCAACCAGGCCGAAGCCTACAGAAACGACATCGTCCCCAAGGCTCGGGGTGAAGCGGAGCAGATAGTGCTGAACGCCGAAGCTTCGCAGAGGGCCCGGGTGGCGGAGGCGCTGGGTAAAGCTGCGGAGTTCGAAGCCATCCTGACGGAATACCGGCAGGCGCCCCTGGTCACCCGTTACCGACTCTACCTCGAAACCGTGGAAAGGGTGTTAGGAGAAACAAAAGAGTTCGTTCTGACCTCGCAAGGCGGGGAAGACGTTCTGCCAATCCTGAACCTGGGTGGCGGGACCAACGATCAGACAACAACCGACGCGGCCGCGGCGGCCACTACCCAGCAGTAAGCGCCGCAGCAAATAAAGAGGAGCTCAAGTCGAATGCCTAAGGGCTTAAAATACGCAATTGGACTGGTAGTCCTGATCATCATCGCGGTGATTGTGATACCCCAGTTTCTCTTCACCGTGGACGAGACCAACCAGGCCTTGGTTTTGCGGTTCGGAGAATTCAACAGACAGGTGTTGGACCCCGGCCTGAAGACCAAGATACCGTTCATAGAGACGGTCACCAAATACGAAAAGCGTCTGCTCCGCTTCGATGCCCCGCCGGAGACGCTGATTACTCTGGACAAGAAGAACCTGATCATAGACGCCTATGCGCGGTACAAGATCACCGATCCCAGGAAGTTCTTCGAAACCGTGTTGGACGAAGCCGGCGCCGACGCCCGCCTCCGGGACATCATCTCCGGTGAACTGAAGAAGCAGATCGCTTCCTACAACCAGTCCGACATCATCATCAACCAGCGCCGCACAGGGGAAATCAATGGCGTGCCCACCATAGTGCAGGCGGTGACCGACATCAGCAGAGTGAGCGCCAGGGACATCGGCGTTGAGATCATTGACGTGCGGATTAAGCGCGCGGACTTTACGGAGACGATTCAGCAGAGCATTTTCCAGAGGATGAACGCCGAACGTCAACAGGAAGCTGCGCTGTTCCGAGCGGAAGGGTCCGAGTTTGACTTCAGGATCCGGGCCTCTGCGGACAGGACCCGGACCATCACCATCGCCAACGCGATGCGGGACTCGGACATCATCCGGGGTTGCGGAGAGTCGGTGGCGGTGAAGATCTTCGCCAGCGCGTTCAACAAGGACCCCGAGTTCTACAACTTCCAGCGCAGCTTGGAAGCCTACTCCAAGGCCCTCTCCGACCAGGACACCCTGGTCCTGGATGCCGACTCCGACCTGTTCCGGTACCTGAACAACTTCGAAGGTCGTCTGGATGGTGAGCTGCCTCCACTGTTCCCGGGTGCAGACAACGTGTCTTCCTTGGAGCAGACGGCAGACGCCCAAGTGGACGGCGAATCCCTCATCGAGGACTACTCCACGGAGAGGGTCACAGAGTTGATCTGGGACTGCGAACGCCGCAGCGGGTTCATCCAGGACGTATCAGGTACGGTTGAAAGCGTTGACGTGGTATCGATCTTCGAGGCGGGACTTACCACCACCGAGATCGAGTGGGTGGTTGCAGGCCGGGCATTCAGCCTGATTGATATCGAGACCGAGATCATAGGCGACGCCACACTGGCCGGCATCGCTCCCAGCGACATCACCGAAGACGATGTAGTTGGCAGAGAGGTCGACGTGGTGATGAGGCGCGAGCCTGACGAGTCGCTGCTAGCGATTCAGATCACGTTCCGCTAGAGCCTCAGAATCAGCAGAGTGAGAATGGGGCCGCCCCGTTTCGACAGGGCGGTCCCAAGCTTTTAGTCGAGGTTGGGGGCGAGGGGGCCGGGAGCACGGGCGTGGGAGACGACGGTCTTGACCCGCTTCTCAAAGGCCGAACGAGGGAGGAGGACGCGGTGTTGGCAGGTGAGACATCGGGCGCCGATGTCGGCGCCCAGGCGGTATAGCTCCCAGTCGCTGCCCCCGCAGGGGTGGGGCTTGCGCATCCGGACCACGTCTCCGATGGAGAACTCCGTGGGCACGGACTCAGGCCCCGGCGGGAGCGGCGGCGGCCCGACATTCGTTGATGCGGTCCCGGAAGTCCCGGGCAGCTTCCCTGGCGCGTTGGGGGAAATCGGCGCCCCGGGAAGCGTAGAGCACCTGGCGGGACGAGGCGATGATGAGGCCCCCGCCGCGGGAGTCGAGGCCGTTGGCTACGGAGGCACGGAGGTCGCCGCCCTGGGTCCCGACGCCCGGGACGAGAATGAGCAGGTCGGGGCACAGGCCACGGACCTGCCGGAGTTCCTCGGGGTAGGTGGCTCCGACGACGAGGCCGACGTTGCTGGAGGCGTTCCACGCGTTGCACCGGGCGGCGACTTCCACGTAGAGGGGCCGGGTTTCGCCATTGTCACGGGATACGGGCAGGGACTGGAAATCGGAGGAGCCGGGGTTGGAGGTGCGGCAGAGGACGAAGACGCCCCTGTCGGGGTAGGAGAAGAAGGGGGCCAGGGAGTCGCCGCCGAGATACGGGCTGACGGTTACGGCGTCAAAGCCGAGGTCATCGAAGAGAGACGAAGCGTAGGCCTTGGCGGTATTTCCTATGTCGCCGCGCTTGGCGTCGCCGATAACGGGGATGTCATCGGGGATGTGATCCAGGGTGCGGCGAAGGGCGTCGAGGCCGCGGGGGCCGAGGGCTTCGTAGAAAGCGAGGTTCGGCTTGTAGCAGCAGACGAGGTCCCGGGTGGCGTCGATGATGGCGCAGTTGAACTCGAATACGTCTTCGACGGGCATGAGATTGGGATCGGGGTCCAGGCCCACGCAGAGAAGGCTCTGATTGGTCTCTGAAGCGAGGCGGAGCTTGCCGGTGAAATTGTTGACGGTCATGGGATAACCGTATCATATACGGGGGTCGGAGGGGAGGGGGCAAAGGACAAGGACTACTGCAATGAAGATGGCATTGGGGCTAAGGGAAGGGCGGTTCAGGGAGAGGCTGAACAGGTTTCTAGCCAGGGTGGAGGTGGACGGCAGGGAGACGCTGGCCCACGTGCCGAACTCGGGGCGGCTGAGGGAGCTGTTCACACCGGATGCGACGGTCTACGTGTCCCCCGGCACGACTCCCGGCCGAAAGACGCCCTTCGACCTGCGGCTGGTCTCGATAGACGGGGTCCTGGTGTCCTGCGACTCCCGGCTGCCGCCGTCGCTGGTGGCCGAGGCCCAGGGATCGGGAAGGCTTGCGGAGTTCGCAGGCTATCCGTTGGTCGAGAGGGAGGTTACGCTGGGCGAGAGCCGGCTGGACCTGCGGCTTTCGGGGCCGGAGGGGCGGATGTACGTGGAGACGAAGTCGGTGACGCTGTTATGCCACGGGAGGGCATTGTTCCCGGACGCGCCCACGACCCGGGGGACGAAGCACGTCAGGACGCTGATGAAGGCAGTGGGCGAGGGGTACGGGGCGGCGGTGGTATTCGTGGTCCAGAGGGAAGACGCGACCTGTTTTTCGCCGGACGCGGGCGCCGACCTGGAGTTCGTCTCGGCGCTGAAGGATGCGGTGGGAATGGGCGTAGAGGTCTACGCCTACCGGTGCCGGGTGACCACGGATGAGATCACGCTCGGGGGGTGGGTGCCGGTGGAGCTCCCGTGAGTGGGGCGTCGGACAAGGGCGCCGGGGATATCCTGCAGCGGGTCTACGATATGCTGTACGAAAGGTACGGGCCGCAGGGCTGGTGGCCTGCCAAAACGAAATTCGAGGTCGTTTTGGGAGCAATCCTGGTTCAATCGACGGCCTGGGTTAACGCGGCGAAGGCCCTGGATGCAATCAGAGAAGCCGGGGCACTGGACGCGGCGGCCTTGGCCCGGATGTCGGAGCAGGAGATTGCTCAACTAGTGCGGTCGTCGGGGTTCTACACGGTGAAGGGGCGTCGGGTGAAGGCGTTCGTAGACCACGTGAAGGAGCGGCACCGGGGCGACTTGGATGCGATGCTGGAGCAGGATATGGCTGCGCTGCGGAATGCGCTGCTGGGCATTCACGGGATAGGGGAGGAGACGGCGGACTGCATCATTCTGTACGCGGCAGGGAAGCCGAGCTTCGTCGTCGATGAATACACGAGGCGGATAGTGGGGAGGTTGGGGTTAGGGCCGGGGGGTCGGGGGTCATACGCCGACATTCAGAGGTTGTTCGAAGGGGCGCTGCCGCGGGACGCGGGCATGCTCGGGGAGTGCCACGCCCTGCTGGTGGCCCTGGCGAAGGACGTGTGTAAAAAGCGGCCCGAGTGCGGCCGGTGCGTCCTGAATAAGGTGTGTGAGTACGGCCGGGAGAGGGCTATCTCTCCCGAGTAGAGGGCCTAAATGGGGAATGCGCTTCGGCTGGTCCCCGCGGCGATGGCGAACATCCCCGTAGCGTTCAGGCCGCCTATGGCGATGATCCTCACCGAGTTGACGCCGCCAATGGCGACAATCCCCACGGCGTTGACCCACCGATGGCAACGAACGCGACGGAGTTGAGAGGGCTAACAGAAACCAGGCCCAACGCATTGAGAAGACCAAGCGCAACGATTCCTATGGCGTTGAATGCCCCCGCGGCGACCACGCCGATAGCGTTCGAGCCCACGGCAACGATGTCAGCGGTGTACCACTGGTTCGTTGCTTCAGATGCCATTCTTCTAAATACTCCTTTCGTCGAGCGCCAATATAACACGCCTTGCCGAGACGAACGCCAGACCTGTTCCGTTCCACCGAAGGGAGGTGTTAGACGGAGACGGGGTCTCCCATGGAGGATACGTCGTAGCCGCCGAGAGCCTCGACCTGGCGTCGGGAGTAGGGCTGCTTCAGGGTCTCGATGAAGGCCTGGACCAGGAGCAGGTCCAGGAAGTGGTTGGGGATGACGAAGTCGTAGCGCTCCTGGCCCAGGGGGACGAAGTCCAGACTCCGGGCCTCGGCGGCGGAACGGACCCCGATGCCCGCGTCGGCAAGACCTACGGCAACCGCATCTGCAACGGCCAGGTGGCCCGCGGCAGTCCGTTGGTAGCCGTTTATGGAGTCGGGGGTGAGGCCAGCGCGGGCTACCTGGCGGTCCAGGAGGGCTCGGCTGCCGGAGCCCTCCTCCCGGTTGATGAGGGAGACGTCGGGACGGGAGAGGTCGTCGATGGAGGCGATTCCCCTGGGGTTACCGGGGGCGATAATAAGGCCCTGCTCCCGGACGGCAAAGGTGATGAGGGAGCAGGGGAAAGGGGCAAGGCGGTTGACCCAGGGCACGTTGTACTGCCCGGTGGTCTCGTCGAAGAGGTGGCAGCCGGCCACGTGGGCCCTACCCGCCCACAGGTACGACAGGGCGCTGTTGCTATCTTCTCCGAGGTGGACCATACGCAAGCGCCGCAGGCCCATGTCCCGGGAGAGGAAAGGGATGGCGGGATCGCCGCCGGCCAGGACCAGCGTATTAGCCTGGTCCAAGGGGCCGAGCAGCCGGACCGATACACCGTCCCGGGAAGGAGAGGTGAGGACTATGCCGTCGGCGGGGGTCATGGTGTAGCTGGTGGAACTGCGCCCCGAGAGAGGCCGGGCGAAGAGCTTGCCCCCGACGGTGAAGAGCTGGACGCGGGGAGGCATGGAAGAGGGGTGGGGGGCGGGGACCAGCTCGGCGGTCACCGTGGCGCCCTCCTCGACGGGCAGGGAGAAGAGGGACTCGATGGTGCAGCCAAGGGTCCGGGCGAGGCGGAGGGAGACCTCGGTGGAGGGAACGGACTTGTCGCTCTCTATGGCGACGTAGGCCTGCCTGGAGATTCCGGCCTCTCGGGCGAGCCGGGCCTGGGAGAGGCCGGCGGCGAGCCGGGCGGGCTTGATGTTGGACTTGAGAGGGGACATTACAAAGGCTATTGTAATGTATGCTTGATATATTGACAAGGTTGATTGTCATGTTTATGATGCGGTGGCTTTTGTGGGGAGGGATGTAAACACAGGTGGAGTCCGCTCGACCCTTCGACAGGCTCAGGATGAGCGGGGTTGGGGGGCGGAGATGTCGAAGGGAGAGGGGATGGATTCCGGCTGGGGGGCCGGAATGACGGGGAAGGGCGGGACTCCGCCCTCCTGCTCATACTTCGACATGCTCAGCACGAGCGGCCCCGGCCCCTCGTTCATACCTCGACAGGCTCAGCATGAGCGGCCCCGGCTCCGGCAGCATGGGTTATGCGAAGGTCTCGTCGAGAGGAAGGGGAGGAGAAGGCGTTCGTGGGTAGGTGCGTAAAGGATGGGAAATTCGGGATACGGGCGTGGGGGCTGGCACTGCTTGTCTTGGCGGCGACACTGCTCGCGGCTTTGGCGGGTGGAGCGTGCTTCGGGGACACGAGCCGGTCCCTGGTACTGACCACGACGACGAGCACATACGACTCGGGGTTGCTGGACCACATCATCCCGCCCTTCGAGGAGGAGCATAACGCGAGGGTCAGGGTGATATCGGTGGGGACAGGACAGGCGCTGGCAATTGCGGCGCGGGGAGACGCCGACGTGGTGTTCGTGCACGCGCCGTCGCTGGAGGAGAAATTCGTGGCGGACGGGAACGGGGTGATGAGGACCTACGTGATGTACAACGACTTCGTGATACTGGGGCCGGAGTCGGACCCGGCGGGGATATCGGGGCTAGAGGATGGGCCGGAGGCGTTTCGCCGGATCGCCGCTGCGGGTTCGACGTTCGCGTCTCGGGGGGATGAGTCGGGGACGCACGTAAAGGAGATGGACCTGTGGTTGGAGGCGGGGGTGGGGTCGCCGGGGTCGGAGGACTGGTACCTGTCCCTGGGGCAGGGGATGGGGGGAACCCTGACCACGGCCAACGAGCTCGGGGCATACACGCTCACCGACCGGGGAACGTTCCTTTCGAGAAAGGACTTGGACCTGTTGGTGCTGGCGGAGGGGGACGAGACGCTGTTCAACCCGTACCACGTGATGGTGGTGAATCCCGAAAGATATATCCAGGTGCAGAAAGAGCTGGCGGAGGCTTTCGTCGAGTTCCTGGTTTCCAGGGAAACTCAGGAGCGTATCGGGGAGTTCAGGCGGGAGGAGTACGGGCTTTCGTTGTTCAACCCTGTGCGCCTGGAGGGGGAGGGGCCGTAGATGCTCGGGGCAGGGGCTGTGCCCTCCCGCTCACACTTCGGCGGAATTAGCACGAGGGGCCCCACAGGGGATGGATTCCCGATCGGGGTCGGGAATGACGGAGAGAGGGGGGGATTAACTTTGACCGTAGTTATTTATGGAGGGGTCGGGTGAAGGTTTCCTGATGGAAGAGATCGCATCGGGGGTATGGCAGGCGATAAAGCTGATCGGGAGCCTGGACCCGGAAGTTCGGCAGATAGCCCTGTTCTCTCTCCAGGTCTCGGGGCTGGCGTTGGTGGCGGCCGCGCTGGCGGCGATACCGTACGGGATATGGCTGGCGTTCAGCCGGTTCCCGGGGCGTCGGGTGCTGATAGGGCTGACCTATTCGGGGATGGCCTTCCCGACGGTGGTGGTGGGGCTGATAGTGTTCCTGCTGCTTTCCCAACAGGGCCCCTTTGGGCTGCTGGGCTGGCTCTTCACTCCCTGGGCCATAGTGGTGGCGCAGTTCATAATCGCCTTTCCCGTCATCGCGAGCCTGACCCTTTCGGCGATACTGGCCGTGAACCCCGGGATGCGGCTTCAGTTGAGGAGCCTGGGGGCGACCCGGGCCCAGGCGACGGTGGCGCTGCTGGGCGAGGCCCGGGTGTCGATGGTCATAGCTCTGGCGGCGGCATTCGGGAGGGTGGTGACGGAGGTTGGGGCGGTGATAATTGTGGGAGGAAATATAGCGGGGAATACGAGGGTCTTGACGACGGCGATAGTGCTGGAGACCAGGAAGGGGGAGTTCGCGGCGGCCATAGCGCTGGGGATCATACTGCTCCTGATATCGTTCACTATCAACCTGGTGGCGACCCGGCTACAGGGAAGGGCGCTGGCACGATGAGGGAGAACATCTACGTGCTGGAGAGGCTGGTGAAGCGGTACGAGGAGCGGGAGGCGTGCAACATAGAGCGCCTGGAGATAGAGCGGGGAGAGGCGTTGGGCATTATCGGGCCGAGCGGGTCGGGCAAGAGCACGCTCCTGCGGCTGCTGAACTTCCTGGAACCGCAGACCTCGGGGGTGATACGGTTTTCGGGCGAGGCGTACGACGGCAGGGCGTCGGCGCCCCTTTCGGTGCGAAGGCGTATGACGCTGGTATTCCAGAGTCCCCTGCTTTTCAACACGTCTGTCCTGGGGAACGTGGCCTACGGGCTGAAGCTGCGGGGAGTACGCGACGCCAAGGCTCGGGCGGGGGAGTTCCTGGAACGGCTGGGTATGGGGTCGTTGGCAAAGGAGCATCCGTCGACCATCTCGTTCGGGGAGACGCAGAGGGTGGCGTTGGCCCGAGCGCTGATCATAGAGCCGGAGGTGCTGCTGCTGGACGAGCCCACGGCCAACCTGGACCCGTACAACGTGGGGCTGGTGGAAGACCTGCTGCTGAAGACCCGCAGTGAGATGGGGACGACGATAGCGCTGGTGACGCACAATGTCTTCCAGGCCCGTCGGCTGGCGGACAGGACGGCGCTTCTGCTGGACGGGAAGGTGGTGGAGGCGGGGCCGACAGAGGAGCTGTTCTCCGGGGCAAGGGACCCGAGGACGCGTGCGTTTCTCGGGGGGGAGATGGTGTACTAGGGATGAGGAGGGTGTCCCCCCTGTCCCCCGGGATGAATTGGTTCCCGCCCGCCCACCGTGTTAATTGACCTATCGGCAATGCCGTTCTGCGGCATTGCCGATAGGTCGTTGTGTGTAGGGGAAAGGGAGGGAGGGGATGGATTCCGGCTCGGGGGCCGGAATGACGGTAGAAATGGTGGGTGAGGTGACGGAAGAGGATGGGTTATTTGGGGGACCAGAAGGCGAGGTTGCCAGGGGCGACTACCTGGGGGGGAGAGGAGCCGTCTATGGATATGACCTGGATGGTGTTGCCGCCGCTGCCATTGGCGTTGGGGTCCCGACCGGAATAGACGAGGGATCGGCCGTCGGGGGACCAGAGACTGTTGGAGTAGGCATACTGGTCGAAGAAGGCGAACATGACGAATAGCTGCTCGGAGGAGGGGATGAAGTCGGTGAGCTTCTTTTCGGCTTGGCCCGTGCTGTCGTTGACGTACCAGGAGATGGTGGACGAAGAGCGGTCGACGGTCACGTAGGCGAGCGTCGAGCCGTCAGGGGACCAGAAGAAGGCTGCGACCTCGCGGTTGGTGATTTGCCGGCGCTCCCCGGTCTCGACGTTGAATACGGCAAGACCGGCGTAGGTGGGGATGCCGAGGCTGGCGGCCGGTGTCAGCTGGGTGTGGGCGATCTCGTTGGATGACGGCGACCACAGGAAGACGGTCAGGATGTCCACGGTGGTGACGTCGACCTTCGAGTTGCCCTGAAGGTCGGATACGACCAGGGTGTCGGCGCCGCGGGAGAAATCGACGTAGGCGATCTGCCGGCTGTCGGGGCTCCAGGCGGGGGTCCTGAAAGTGGTGGAGCGGGTGTTGAGGGAGGCCCTGGCGAAGTCGTTACGGGTATCGACCAGGTCGACGGCGTCCACGAGGTGATGGAGGAGGTATCGACCGTCGGGGGACCAGGCCATGTAGGAGGGAGCGCCGAAGGATAGGGTCTCGGGGTGGTGGGGGTCCTCGGTCTCGATCAGGTAGAGGACGAGAGACCGGGGGGTGGGGGCGAGGAAGGCGACCCTGTCGCTCTCGGGGGCCCAGTAGATGTAGTGGGGGCTGCGCTGGGCGACGAACCTGCCGATGGTGTCATCGGGGTCCTGGAAGACCTTGTCGGGGAGACCGCCGGGAACGTCGACAAGCCAGAGGGCGCCGGCGAAGTCGCCGTTGGGGGAGTAGGAAGTGAAGGCTAGCTTGGAGGCGTCGGGGGACCAGGTGGGCCAGTTGTAGATGGTGTGACTGTCGAAGAAGGCCCCGCCGACCAGGGAGGCCGTCTCCCCGGACATGGGGATGGACACCAGCTGCTGGTCGGCGCCATCGGGACGGATGGTATAGATGTTGTCGTCGTGGCCGACGTAGGCGATGAGGTTCACGGCAGGTTCCGGTATGGGGGTCGGGGTGGGGGTGGGCGCAATCGTGGGATCCGGGGAGGGCGTTGGAGACGGCGCGGGGGTGTCGGGTGGGGGAGTCGGGGCTTCATCCGTAGGGTCTCCATTGCCGCTACAGGCTGCGAGGAGAAGGATGAGGGCGATGGCAAGGAGCAGGGACGCGGGGCCCGCTCCGATGCGGGGGCATCCGGTCACAACCCCATCCAGTTGACCTCTGCGAGGTCGAACATCGGGCCCTGGGTGCACACCATCTTGCGGCCCGAATGGGT
>JAAXHX010000080.1:0-1817 GCA_012270635.1 Dehalococcoidia bacterium
ACGTCAAGGTCTGCATAGACAGCCACGTCTTCGACCCCGGATGGCTGCAACCTGGCTGGTCCGATTCCTTCAACGTCATAACCGAGCAGTTCTTGGGTCTCGGCATCGAGGCCTACGGCAACCGCCTCATCGATTACTCGCCCCTCCTCAACACCACCCGCATCCCCAGCCTCACCGCCACCGGCGAGGCCAAGCCCATAGACGTTCTCATCATCCTGGTCTCGTCCCCCGACGCCAACGGCTTTTGCAGCTTCGGCTACGCCCCTTGGGACAAGGCCCATCTCGCCAACCTCTCCAAAGTTGTTCTGGCCCAGGTCGACGAGACCCAGATCCGCACCCACGGCGTCAACTATATCCACGTCAACGACATCGATGGGATGGTGGAGCACACCGACCCCCTTCTCTCCGACGAAGACGCCGACCGGACCATAAGCTCTTCCCCAGACCCCCAGGTCCGCTCCCTCCTCACCGCCCTGCTCCCCAATCTGAGCGCGCAGGAGCGTGCCCGCTATCTCCCCGAACTGGCGCCCTTGACCCCCAAGCAAGTGCGCGCCTTCGCTTCCCGCATGGGCTGGACCGAGCCTCCCCAAGCCGCAAGCGCCGTGGCAGACTACGTAGCGGAGTTGATTCCCGACGGTGCAACCCTCCAGATCGGCATAGGCACGCCCTCGGGCTACATGCCTACAATCGGGGCCTTCGATCATAAGCGGGACCTGGGCTGGCACTCCGAGCTCACCGCCCCCGGGGCCCTTTCCCTTGTCGAGAGGGGAGTCGTCACCGGGGCCCGGAAGACCCTCCACCGGGACAAGGCTGTCTTCACCTGCCTGCACGGCGCCACCGCCCCCGAGATCGCCTTCGCGCACAACAACCCTGCCATCGAGCTCCTCCCCTCCGACTACGTCGTCAACGCCCGGACCGTGGCCCGGCATGACAACATGGTCTCCATAAACAACGCTCTCTCCGTGGACCTCACCGGCCAGATTAACGCCGAGACCGTCCTCGGCGGCAGACAGATAAGCGGCACCGGTGGCCAGCTGGACTTCCAGCTGGGGGCCATCATGTCCCGCGGGGGCCGCGCCCTGACCCTCCTCTGGTCCACCGCCCTCGACGGCGCCGTGTCCCGAATCGTGCCCCAGTTGGAGGAGCGCGCCGTCGTTACCGTGCCCCGCACCTTCGCCGACACCATAGTCACCGAGTACGGCGTGGCCCGCCTGCTCGGCAAGTCCGTACGGGAGCGGGCCCGAGAGCTCATCAACGTCGCCCACCCCGACTTCCGGCCCGAGCTCCAAAAGGCCGCCGAGCGCCTCTTCTACCCTTAGAGCCTACTAACCAGCCATCGGGGGGCCGCTCACCCTGAGCCCGTCGAAGGGTCGAGCGGAAACCTCTCCCTACTCAACACCCTCCCCCCGGTGGTAACATGTACCCAATAGCCTCCCGCCTGGACTTGCAATACAGGAATCATCCCAGTGCGCGTTGAACTGGCCTACGGCGTCAATGGCCTGACCATCGACCTTCCCCGCGACCGGACCACGGTCATCGAACCCGATTATCCCCCACCCCTCCCCGACCCCCGGGCCGCCATCCTGGATATCCTCCGCAACCCAACGGGCTCGCCGCCTTTGAGCGTTCTGGCGTCCGGGTCCCGGTCCGTCGCCGTATCCGTCTGCGACGTGACCCGACCCATACCCACTGAGACAGTCCTTCCGGTGCTGCTCAGCGAGTTGGGTGGAGTACCCAAGGACCGAATAACCATCCTGGTCGCCACCGGCACCCACCGCTCCAACTCTCTGGAGGAGCTGGCAAGGATGCTCGGGCCG
>JAAXHX010000080.1:1822-3381 GCA_012270635.1 Dehalococcoidia bacterium
TCGATGACGTGCCGGTCCTGCTCAACCGTCGCTGGGTGGACTCCGACGTCCGCATAACCCTGGGCCTCGTCGAACCTCACTTCTTCGCCGGATTCAGCGGCGGCCCGAAGATGGTCGCCCCCGGTCTCGCCGGCGTCGACACCATAATGAAACTCCACTCCGCCCCCCTCATCGCCCACCCCGACGCCACTTGGGCCGTCACCGAGGGCAACCCCGTCCACGATGCCATACGTCGCATCGCCAGGGACACGGGCGTGACCTTCGCCGTCGACGTTACCGTCGACGACCGGCACGGAATCACCAGCGTCCACGCCGGCGAACTCTTTGCGGAGCACACCGAGGCTTGTCGTTTCGCCCGCGGCGTCGCCATGCGCCCCACCCCCGACCCCTTCGACGTGGTGGTCACCACCAACAGCGGCTACCCCCTGGACCTCAACCTGTACCAGGCTGTGAAGGGCCTCTCCGCCGCCGCCCAGGTCGTCAGGCACGGCGGGGCCATAATCTGCGCCGCCGAGTGCCGGGACGGCATCCCCGACCACGGCGACTACAAGTCCCTCCTCACTTCCCAACAGTCGCCGGCGGACTTGCTCGCAATGGTCGAGGCCCCCGGCTTCTCCCGTCAGGACCATTGGCAGGTGCAAATCCAGGCCCGGGTCCAGCTCAAGGCCGGCGTATATCTCAAGTCCGACTGCTTGACCCCCAGCCAGATAGAATCCGCCCACATCCACCCCGCCCCCGACCTGCAGGCCACGGTAAATGACGTCATAGATTCCTACGGCCCCGGGGCCACTGTCTGCGTGCTGCCCCAGGGGCCCCAGACCATAGCTTATGTTGACCGGCCCCTGGCGGCCGGCGTCAGCGCGTGAGGTTTACTCCATGACCAACGTATACCGTTTCATCGACAACTGCGAGGACAAGGCCCTCCTAGGCAACAAGGGCGCCAACCTCGTCACCATGACCAAGCTCGGCCTCCCCGTGCCCCCCGGTTTCGTCGTATCCATCGACGCCTTCAGGGACTACCGGGCCAACGACACCCTCCCCATGAACGAGATCGACCAGGCCCTGAACTGGCTCGTCGATTCCCTGGGCCGCTCCTTTGACAACGGCCTCACGGTCTCTGTTCGCTCCTCGGCGCCCGTGTCCATGCCCGGCATGATGGACACCGTCCTCAACGTCTCCAGCCGGGAGGAGATGGTGTCCTGCCTGAAGACCGTATTCGGTTCGTGGGACAACCCCCGGGCCAATGAGTACCGTCGCCTCCATGACATCCCGGAGGATATCGGCACATCCGCGGTCGTGCAGTCCATGGTCATGGGGAACCGGGACGATATGTCCGGCACGGGCGTCGTGTTCAGCCGGAACCCCAGCACCGGCGCCCGGGGACTCTTCGGCGAGTACCTCGCCGTCGCCCAGGGCGAGGACCTGGTCTCCGGCGTCAGAACGCCCCAGAGCATCGACGCCCTGAAGAAGCAGATGCCGGGCATCTACGAGGAGCTGGAGGGCCTCTCCCGAGACCTCGAGACCCATTTCCACGACATGCAGGACGTCGAGTTCACCGT
>JAAXHX010000081.1 GCA_012270635.1 Dehalococcoidia bacterium
ACGTACGTGACCATGGAACCCACGGCTTCGATCACGCCTGCCGCCTCGTCTCCCAGCACGGTGGGCAACGGGAACGTGTACTTGCCCTCCATGTAGTGGAGATTGCTGTGACACACCCCCGAGGCCACGGTCCGCACCACCACCTCATTGGGCCCCGGGCTATCGATCTGTACGTCCTCGATGGTTAACGGAGCATCGACCTCGCGTAGTACGGCTGCCTTCATGGGTCACCTCCCTATCGTGGGTCTCGATGCGGTGTAGGATTAGCTACCGGCGCGCAGCTCAGGTATTAGGTGAGTTTATTATCCCCCGTCGGGCGGCGTCAACACATCCCTCTCCCAACCGGTTGCGGTCTTCGCTTCCCGGTTTTGATGTATCATGGGCCGGCTGCATTCGTCTGTCTCGAACGCCCAATCCCCATATCAGGAGGAGACCCCCAATGAGAACCGGGCCCAAAGAGGCGCTGGAAAGTCGGTTCGATACCCGAGTCATCCCCTACACCCGCGCTTTGGGCGTGGTCGTCTTAGTCATAACCGTCGTCGGGATACTCTTCATCCCATTTTGGCTGCTATTCAGCCTCTGGTATGCCCCCGAGTTCTTCAGACGCCTTTCTGCACGGCTCACCCAGAACACTGTCGAAATCAAGAAGGGAGTCTATTTCCGCAAGGAGATCACCATCCCCCTCAGCCGAATCACCGACGTCCACTTACACGATGACCCCCTAATGCGCTTCTTCGGCATCCGGGGTCTCAAGGTGGAGACGGCGGGCCAGGCCGGTCAAGGGGCCGGCACCGAGGGCAACCTGGTCGGTATAATCGACGTGGTCGAGTTCCGGAACGCCATACTGCGTGGGCGAGAGAAGCTGGAGGAAGGCGCTCAGCAGGCGGTCGTCCCCGCTCCATCCCCCGCCGGCTCCGGCGATGCCGACTCCGTGCTGGCGGAAATCAGGGACATCCTCGCCCGAATAGAGTCGAAGGGCTGAATGGGGCCGGTTAGACGGGGTGCGTGCACTCCACTCGGTTGACTGCCGAAAAAGTCAAAGGCCCCGGGCGAATGCGCTTTCGCCGGAGGCCTTTTCGTTAACGGGGTGTCGGGACCTATTCGGTAGTCACCCTCTCGCCCTCTCCGAGCAGGGCGGCCTTCAGGGTGTGCCAGGGCAGGCTGGCGCACTTGACCCGCATGGGGAATGCACTGACTCCCGTCAGCGCCGCCAGCTTGCCCAGCCTGTCTATGGCCTCCATCATGTCCATGCCCGCCTCTCCGGTCACCGATTTGTGGAACAGCTCGAACAGCTCCTCAGCGCTCCCTCTGTTCAGGCCCTTCACCAGTTCCGTCATCATTGATGCCGAGGCCTTGGATATGGCGCATCCCTCGCCCTGGAACCCGATATCCCTGATGGTGTCCCCGTCCAGCACGACCTCCACGTTTATCACGTCCCCACACAAAGGGTTGTATCCATGTGCCGACCCATTGGGGTTATCGAGGGGTCCGAAGTTGCGGGGCCGGTTATTGTGGTCCAGGACTGCCTGCTGGTAGAGGTCGGAGAGGTCACTCACGGGCCGAATACCTCGATGACTTTGTCCAGGCCTCTTACGAGGGCGTCGATGTCGGACCTGGTGTTATAGAAGGCCAGCGACGCCCTGGCCGTCGCCGGGATTCCGAAGCGCTGCATAACCGGCTGGGCGCAATGGTGGCCCGTGCGGATAGCCACTCCCTCGGTGTCCAAAATCGTCCCGACGTCGTGGGCGTGAATGCCATCCAGCAGGAAGGACACCACGCCCGCCTTCTCCCGGGCCGTGCCCAGTATCCGCACTCTCTCCATGGAAGACAGGGCCTCGTGGGCGTAGGTTAGGAGGGAGCTTTCGTACTCGGCGATGCGTCCCATTCCCACGCCTTCCACATAGTCGATGGCCGCGCCCAGGCCTATGGCCCCGGAGATGTTCGGCGTTCCAGCCTCGAACTTGTAGGGCAAGTCGTTGTACACCGTCTTTTCGAAGGTCACCGACTTGATCATGTCGCCGCCGCCCTGATAGGGAGGCATCGATTCCAGCAACTCGGCCTTGCCGTACAACACGCCCATTCCCGTGGGCCCGAACACCTTGTGAGAAGAGAATGCGAAGAAGTCGCAGCCCAGGTCCCGGACGTCCACGGGGCCATGGGGCACGGCCTGGGCCCCGTCTATCAGAACGGGAATATCGCGGCTGTGGGCCATCTCCACAATGGTCTTTGCGGGGTTGACCGTGCCCAGGGCGTTCGACGTGTGGGCCATGGCCACCAGCTTGGTCCGGGGCCCTAGCATCCGCTCGTACTCGTCGATGAGAAGCTCCCCGTCCTCGTTGAATGGGACCACCCGCAGCTCGGCGCCCGACTGCTGGCACAGCACTTGCCACGGGACGATGTTGGAGTGGTGCTCCATCTCGGATATGACTATCTCGTCCCCCGTTCCGATGCGGTCCCGGCCGTAGCTCCCGGCCACGAGGTTGATCCCGTCGGTCGTGCCCCGTACGAAGATGATCTCCCGGTCCTCCGCCGCGTTTATGAACTTCCGCACCTTGGACCGGGCGCCCTCGTACTCCGCCGTTGCCATCTCGCTCAGGGCGTGCAGGCCGCGGTGAACGTTGGCGTTATACCTGCCGTAGTAGTCGCTGACAGCGTCTATTACGGCCTGGGGCTTCTGGCTGGTGGCGGCGTTGTCCAGGTAGACGAGGGGCTTGCCTCGCACCTCCTGGTTGAGGGCCGGGAATTCGCTCCTGAGCCGCATAGCTTCCCGCTCGTCCATCGGCCCGGACCCGTCCCTCGACCCGCGCGCGCTCATAGCGCTTCCTTGAAGGCGCCGGTCTCGGCGTAGCGGCACAGCTCTTCGTCCACCAGCGTAGTCAAGTAGTTCCTGACCCTGTCGTTGGGGGCCTTCGCCACGACGGCCTTGGCGAACCCGAAGGTCAATATACGTCTCGCCTCGCCGGGCCCGATGCCCCGACTCGCCAAGTAGAACAGCTCGTCCTCGTTCAACTGTCCCACCGTGGCCCCGTGAGAGCATTGCAGGTCGTCGGCGAATATCTCCAACTGTGGCTTGGTGTCGACCATGGCCCTGTTAGAAAGGAGCAGGTTGTTGTTCGTCTGCCGGGCGTCGACCTGGTGCGTCCCCCGACGGGCTATGACCTTGCCGTTGAACACGGCCCTCGAGCTTCCCGCCAACACTCCCTTGTATAGCTGGCGGCTCGGGGTGAAGGAGCTCTTGTGGTCGACGGAGGTATGGTTGTCGACGTGGCCATTCCCCGAGACAAGGTACAGGCCGTTCATCTCGCAGGCGGCCCCTTCCCCCTCCAGCCTCACCGATAGATCGTTTCGCGCTATCCTCGCCCCGAGATCGAGAGTGAACGAAGAGAATGCGCCGTTCCCGGCAAGGCTCACGTTAGTGGTTCCCACGTGGTACGCGCCCGGCCCCTCCATCTGCACCTTGTACCACTCCAGTCGGGCCCCTTCTCCCACTACTATCTCGGTAACCGAGTTGCTCAGGTACATGCCGTCCGCGCCCCCGTACAGCTCTATGACCGCGGCCCGCGCTCCCCTCTCCAGCACTATCAGGTTGTATGGGTGCGCCATGGACGGAGTCTGGCTCTCTTCTGCCGTGTAAGAAAGCAGGATAGGCGTGGACACCGCAACCCCGGAAGGCACGTGCACGACTCCCCCGTCCCGAAGGAATCCATTGTTCAGGGCCACAAATCCGTTAGGCTGCTCAGAGGCCTGTCTCTTCAGATGCGGCTCGACCAGGTCGGGCAGTTCCCGCAAGGCCGAGGCCAAGCTCCTCACCCGCACCGAGTCCGGCAGCGCTTCGGGGGGCCGGGTCTCGCCTACACACAGGCCGCCCGAGAATAGGAGCCCGGGGAGGTCAGTCATCGGCGGCGAGGGCGCGCCCGTGCCCTGGGCCATAGCGAAGCTCTGCCTCGCTATGGAGGCGACGTTGGTGTACTTCCAGTCCTCGTTTCGGGGGGTGGGGAATCCCAGGGTCTCAAACTCTCGAAACGCCTCGCGGCGCAGAGACTTCAGCCAGCCGGGGGCTTCATTGTCCGTGTCCGATTGAAGGGACTCGAACTGGCCGACGTATGAATGATCGCTGCTACGGACCTGGACCAATGTAGGTTTCTCCCTGGGGATTGGGGGGGGAACCCGTTAAGCTGTAGCCGCACCTTCCCGCACCCAGTCGTAGCCGTGCTCCTCCAAATTGAGCGCGAGGCTCCCGTCCCCCGACTCCACGATGCGGCCGTCCATCAGAACGTGGACGTAGTCGGGGCCAACGTAGTCGAGGATCCTCTGGTAATGGGTAATCAGGAGCACGGCCTTCGAGGGGCCGCGTAAACGGTTGATGCCCTCGGACACGACTCTGAGGGCGTCGATGTCGAGGCCGGAGTCCGTTTCGTCGAGCACGGCCAGATCGGGCTCGAGGACGGCCATCTGGAGGATCTCGTTCCTCTTCTTCTCGCCGCCGGAGAAGCCGTCGTTCAGGGGTCGGGTCAAATATGCCGGGTCCATGTCCACCACCTCCAGCTTCTCCTTCAGAAGGCGGTAGAACTCTACCGCGTCGAGCTCCGGCTGGCCCCTGTGCTGCCTAAGGGAGTTGTATGCGGTCTTCAGGAATTCCTGGGTGGACACCCCGGGTATCTCGTAGGGGTATTGGAAGGCCATGAATACGCCTTCTCGGGCCCGTTCTTCGGGGGGGAGGTCAAGGAGGGACTTGCCCTTATAGAGAATATCGCCCTGGGTGCAGGTATAGGACTGGTGCCCCGACAGCACCCGGGCCAGGGTGCTCTTACCCGACCCGTTGGGCCCCATAATGGCGTGAAGCTCACCGGCCTTCACCGTCAGGTCTATGCCCTTGAGGATGGGCACGTCCCCGACCCCCGCGTGAAGGTCCCTGATCTCCAGCAAGCCCGTGGCCCTCGCTACCCCGTGGACCCCTCGAGGCTCACGCCGAGCAGCCGGCTCGCCTCGACCGCGAACTCGAAGGGGAGCTTCTTCACCACGTCCCGGCAGAACCCGCTGACTATCAGGCCCACCGCGTTCTCCAGCGAGATGCCCCGCTGCTGGCAGTAGAAGAGCTGCTCTTCGTTGATCTTGGAGGTGGTGGCTTCGTGCTCCATGTTGGAGGAGCTGTTCTTCACCTCCACGTAGGGGAAGGTGTGGGCCCCGCATTGGTCGCCGATGAGCAGGGAGTCGCACTGGGTGTAGTTCTTGGAACCCGATGCCCTCGGTGAGATCCTCACCAGGCCCCGGTAGGTGTTGTTGCCGTGCCCCGCGGAGATGGCCTTCGACACGATGGTGCTTCGGGTGTCCCGGCCCAGGTGGATCATCTTGGTCCCGGTGTCGGCCTGCTGATAGTTGTTGGTAAGCGCAATGGAGTAGAACTCCCCGACGGACCGGTCTCCCTGAAGGATCACGCCCGGGTACTTCCAGGTTATCGCCGAACCGGTCTCGACCTGGGTCCAGGATATGCGGGAGTCGGGGCCCGCGCACTTGCCGCGCTTGGTAACGAAGTTGTAGATGCCGCCCTTGCCCTCCTTATCGCCGGGATACCAGTTCTGGACGGTTGCATATTTGATCTCGGCGTTGCCCAGGGCCACCAGCTCCACCACGGCGGCGTGCAGCTGGTTCTCGTCACGCATCGGGGCGGTGCAACCCTCCAGGTAGCTGACGTAGCTCCCCTCGTCGGCCACGATCAATGTGCGCTCGAACTGCCCCGTGTCCCGGGCGTTGATCCTGAAGTAGGTGGAAAGCTCCACCGGACACCTGACCCCCTTGGGGATGTAGCAGAAGGACCCATCGCTGAACACCGCCGAGTTCAGGGTGGCAAAGAAGTTGTCCGTATATGGCACCACCGACCCCAGGTACTTCTTGATTAGCTCCGGGTATTTCTGCACCGCCTCCGAGAAGGAGCAGAACAGAATTCCCATCTCGGCGAGGCGCTCCTGGTGGGTCGTGGCGACCGACACGCTGTCGAACACCGCGTCCACCGCGACGCCCGCCAGCCACTTCTGCTCTTCCAGGGGAATGCCCAGCTTTTCGTAGGTCTCCAGGAGCTCGGGGTCGACCTCGTCCAGGCTCTCGGGGGCCTTCTTCGGGGCGGCGTAGTAGACGATGTCCTGGTAGTCGATGGGGGAGTAGGAGACGTTCTGCCAGGAGGGCTCCTTCATGGTGAGCCAGTGGCGGTAGGCGCGCAGCCGCCATTGGAGCATGAAGTCGGGTTCGCCCTTCTTCGCCGAGATCAGCCGGACGACGTCCTCATCGAGGCCGGGGGCGACCTTGTCCTGGTCGATCTCGGTGACGAAACCGTACTTGTATTCCTGGTCGGCTATGGCCTGGATAGTGGCCTTGCTTGCCATCCGCGCTTTCCGTTTCGACTCGGCGTTCGGGACGGGTCTGTTACATCAAAAACCGGGGCCTGCCAGGAATGCGGGATGCCCCGGTGAGCCGCCGATCTGATGGTACAGGGGAATTATAATCGTTTTCATTATAAAAATCCATTGCGCCTTTGGTGAGCGCCCTCAATTGCCCTCCAACTTAAGCGGGGTTTAGGGGCTAAGATGTTACCTTCCCCTCCCGGTTGACGACCTTCCACCGGCTCATTACAGTTGTCCCCCGAGACCAACATCCTGAAGGGAGCGCTCCCCTTGACCGCCGAACAACCCACCAGAATCGAAAAAGACTCCATGGGCGCCATGGAAGTCCCCGCCGACGCCTACTACGGCGCGTCCACCATGCGGGCCGTCCTCAATTTCCCCATCAGCGACCTCCGGTTCCCCCGCTCATTCATCCGCGCTCTCGGCCTGATAAAGCTCGCCGCTGCGGAAGTCAACTGCG
>JAAXHX010000082.1 GCA_012270635.1 Dehalococcoidia bacterium
GCGGGGGCGGAGGGGTGGCGAAATACGGCGATGTCGTGATGGGTGTTGCCGTTGCTAAGGAACCCCCCGACCGCAGGCCCCTGGAGATCGTCAGCGGCGGCCTTGCGGTAGACCTCCTCCAGCCCGACGACCCGGTTGTAAAAGTCCAGGGACCTCTCTACGTCGGAGACGAAGAGGTTGGCGTGGCCGAGCCTCCGGGCCCGGAAGAAGGGCGCCTTGACGGACGTCATGAAGTGCGCCCCTCCATGGAGCCGCCCCGCATCTCCAGGTACATGCGTCGGGCGTTGATCAAGGTCCTTTCCGGCTCTTCCCACCCTGCCAACTCGCCTAGGAGAAAGGCGCTTGCCGCCTCCTCGGGGCTCTTCCCGCTGCGGAAGTGCTCTTTGCATATCTTCTTCAGCTTCTTGAAGTAGCTGTGGGTCCAACCCATGGCGTCTTTCCTGGCAACGGGCCCGTGCCCCGTGACGATGGTATCGATATCCATCTTGTTGCGAAGGCGGCGGATAACCTTTATCCAGTTGGAGACGTGACCGTCGGCGGCCAGGGGGACGAGGTACTGGAAGACGATGTCGCCGGTGAAGAGGATCTTCTCCTCGGGCAGGTAGACCAGGGTGTCGCCAAAGGTGTGGGCGGGGCCCGGGTGGATGAGCTCGACGGAGCGGTTGCCCAGGTGGACGGTCATCTTGTCGGCATAGGTGACGTTGGGGGGAGTGAGATCGACCTGGCGCCAGTCGTCTTCGTACTGGGGCCAGCGGCGGGTGAGGGCCTCGGGGTCTGCGCCCCGGGAGAGGAGGAGATTTCGGCAGCCCTCGTGGCCGAGGATGTTGGCCGGGCGGTAGAACTGGTTGCCGAAGGCGTGGTCGACGTGGTGATGGGTGTCGACGACGTAGCGGACGGGCTTGTCGGTGATCCTGCGGATCTCTTCGAGGTAGGGCCGGACCATGCCGCCGACCATCATGGCGTCCACCACGAGACATTCCTCGTCGCCGATGATGAGCCCCGAGTTGCAGATGTCCCAACCGACGCCCTCCCGTATATAGGCGAAGACGCCGTCACCGATCTCCTGGAGCCCGGTCTTCCAATTGTGGGTTGTCATGTCAGCCTCCATTTGAGAGACGTGCCGCGGGGACATATTACCCCAAGTGCGCGGGGATATCGATAGACCGGTCCGCCTTACGGTATTCCCGGGCCCCGATACGGGAGGAACGGGGCCGGAGCAGGGTTGTGATAATATGGGCCGGGCCTCCGACCCAATAGGGAATGTCCCGGTCCAGGAGTCAGCAATGGGAAAGCTCGACGGAAAAGTTGCCATAGTTACGGGCGCCAGCAGGGGCATCGGGGCGGAGATCAGCCGGCTGTTTGCCAAGGAAGGGGCCAGGGTTGTGGGCGTGGCCCGCACCCTCAAGGAGGGCGATCACTTCCTGGAGGGGTCTCTAGAGTTGACTTGCGCGCAGATCCGGGAGTCGGGGGGAGAGGCGACGGCGATATTGGCGAACGTCTCGCTGCCGGAGGACTGTGAGAGGCTGGTCGAGGAGACGAAGGCGGCCTACGGCCCGGCGGACGTGCTGGTCAACAACGCCGCGCTGACCTATTTCATTCCCATCAAGGACTACCCCCTGAACCGTTGGATGCGGACGTGGGCTGTGAACGTGCACGCACCCTTCCTGCTGAGCCAACTGGTCTTGCCCGACATGATCGAAGCGAAGGGCGGAAGCATCGTCAACATCTCGTCGAGCTCGGCGATAGGTCCGGGGCGAGGCCCGTACAAGAATGGCTCCGAGGAGAAGGGCGAGACGTGCTACGGAACGCAGAAGGCGGCCCTGGAGCGGTTCACGCAGGGTCTGGCGCTGGAAGTGTACGGGTACGGGGTGTCGGTAACCTGCCTTTCGCCGTCGGTGGTAGTCCCGACCCCCGGCACCGTGTACCACAAGCTGGTGTCGGGCATCGATGACCCTAAGGGAGAGAGCCCTGAGCTGATGGCCAAGGCCACCCTCCTGCTCGCCACCGAACCCCTGGAAGAGATAAGCGGCCGGGTCACCTACACGCAGGAGATACTGAAGGAGTACGGGATGATGGAGCGGGGGCAGGGTGTGGGCGTGGACAAGCCGGGATCGGGATACAGCCGGATATAGTATGAGCGGCCTGATATACGGACGGACTCCAAAATCATCGATGTTTCTTGCAGTGCGGGGAGGCCGGGAGTGGCCGTAGCACGGGGGAAGGTGGGGTCGTTCCTTGAGGCGGCGCGCAGTATCGGGCCGCTTATTCGAGAGACGGCGGGTGAGGGAAACTTACACCGAGAGCTGTCCAAAGAGGCGGCGGAGGCGATCGTAGACGGCGGGTTCTTTCGTATGCTCTTGCCCCGGTCTCTCGGCGGATACGAGTTGGAGTATCCCGAGTACCTGAAGGTGGTGCAGACCTTCGCGGAGGCGGACGGGTCGACGGGATGGTGCGTGAACCAGAACACGGTCCTCGCCACCCAGGCGGTCAAGCTGCCGGAATCGACGGCCCGAGAAATCTGGTCTGACGAGCGAGCCGTCTTGGCCAACGGCCCGCCTATCCACGCAGAAGTGACGGCGGTGAAGGGAGGCTACCGGCTCACGGGAAGCTGGCGTTTCAGCAGTGGCTGTCACCACGCCAACTGGATGGTGGCCCTGGTCCCGAAGAACAAGATCGGCGCCAGGATGAGGTCGCGGAGCGAGGACGACCTGCTGCTGGTAATGCCCAAAGAACAGGTGAAGCTGGTGGACGTGTGGGACGTGAACGGGCTGCGGGGCACGGGGAGCTTCAACTTCGAAGTGGAGGACCTGTTCGTCCCCGAAGCGTACACCTTCGACTGGGGTGTGCTGCCCCGGGAGGACGGACCGCTCTACGCCATGCCCATGACCCTGATCTTTGCATCGGGGTTCGGGTGCGTGGCGTTGGGGGTGGCGAGGGCCGGGCTGGACGCGGCCATAGAGATCGGGACCGGGAAGAGGGCGGAGCGGGAAGGCTCGCTGCTAAGGGAGAAGGCGACGTTCCAGCGATCAATCGGCCAGGCCGAGGCGAAATGGCGGTCTGCCAGGGCGTTCCTGTTCGAGTCTGCAGAGGGAGCCTGGGAGTCGGTCTGCGGGTCGGGGGTCTTATCGTTGGATGAGCGTATCAAGCTGCGGTTGGCCAGCACTCACGCGATAAGGGTCGGGGCGGAGGTGACGGACATGGCGTACAACCTGTGCGGGTCGGATGCGATATTCGAGCGGAACCCGGTCCAGCGTCGGTTCCAGGATGCCCACGTGATTACGCAGCAGATCCAGGGTAGGCTGGAGCACTACGAGAAGGCGGGGCAGTTCTTCCTGGGGTTGGAGCCCACCGGCGAGTTCTAAGGCCCAGGAACGGGCCTAGCGGCGCCCGCCGCCCGGGTTCAGGATCTCCCGGGCGATCAGCATCTTGTTGACTTCCTGGGCCCCTTCGCCGATGCGCCGCACTCTGGCTTCGCGGTACCAGCGCTCGAGGGGCATCTCCTGGGTGACGCCGTAGCCGCCGTGGACCTGGATCGAGCGGTCGACCACCCTTCCCAGCACCTCGGCGGAGTGGAGCTTGGCGATGGAGGCCTCCTGTCGGAAGTCCTCTCCGGCGTCGCACTTCCAGGCGGCTTCCCAGATGAGCCAGCGGCACGTGCGGATTTCCACCTCGGAGTCGACGAGCATCCACTGGATCGCCTGTCGGCTGGACAGGGGAGCGCCGAAGGTCTCCCGGGTCTTGGAGTAGGCCACCGCCATCCTGTGGGCGGCAACCGAGACCCCCAGGTTGGCCGCCGAGTAGGGGATGCGGCCCCGGGCCAGCAGCCGGTTGGCTAGGATGTCCCAACCCCCATCGACTTCGCCCAGGACGTTGCGGGCGGGGACTCTCAGGTTGTCGAAGAAGAGTTGAGCGGGGGTGTAGGCGCGGATGACGGGGATGGGGGTCAGGTCGAAGCCGGGCCATGAGTTCTCCACGACGAAGGCGGTGACGCCGCGGCGGGTCTCGGGGTTGGTGCGGGCGAAGACGATGCCCCAGTCCCCCCAGAGAGCGCCGGATATGAAGACCTTGCTGCCGTTGATGACCCAGTCGTCGCCGTCGCGGACGGCGCGGGTCTGGATGGCGCGGGCGGGGTCGGAGCCGCCGCTGGGCTCTGTGATGGCGAACCAGGCCTTACGCTGGCCGTTGACGGTCGGGAGACCGTAGGTGTCGCGGAGATGATCGTTGCCGGCGAAGATGATCTCGGGGGGCGGTTCTCCCATGGTGCCGTAGACGGGGCAGTAGAGACCGGCGGCGTGCTGGACCATCTCCTCGTCGATGACTGCCTGGGCGAAGAGAGAGAGGCCCCCGCCCCCGAACTCGGTGGGGACGCCGGTGCACCACATGCCCATGTCCCTGGCAACGGGGACCAGCCTGTCGTACTCGGCCTGGGGCAGGTGTATGGAATCGTGGGGGATCTCCTGCTCCAGGGGGACGATTTCGCTTCTCACGTAGTCTCTGACCGCGCCGGCGGCCATCTTCAGCTGTTCGGGTAGCTGGTAGCGTTCTGAGGAGTTGGGCATAGCGACTCTCCTGACGGGTGGCCGAGGTCAGCGGCCCTTGAAGTCGGGGGGGCGTTTTTCGGAGAAGGCCCGGGGGCCTTCCCTGGCGTCCTCGGTGGTCATGAGGACCTGCTGGATGGCCTCTTCCAGCCGGAGCCCGTGGTCCAGGGGGAGATACTGGGAGCGGAC
>JAAXHX010000083.1 GCA_012270635.1 Dehalococcoidia bacterium
ACTGCATCGTCGTAACCGGCGTCGGCCAGCACCAGATGTGGGCGGCGCAGCACTGCCAGTTCAAGGAGCCCAACACCCTCATAACCTCCGGCGGCCTGGGGTCCATGGGCTACGAGGTCCCCGCCGCGTTGGGGGCCCGCATGGGCCGCCCCGACAAGACCGTCTGGTCCGTTGCCGGGGACGGGGGGTTCCAGATGACCATGTGCGACCTGGCCACCGCAGTAGAGAACAACGTCGACATCAAGTTCGCCATTCTCAACAACCAGAGCCTGGGAATGGTGAAGCAGATGCAGGACGTGTTCTACGATCGTGAGTATTACGCCGTCGAGTATTCCGGCAACCCGGATTTCGTCAAGCTGGCTGCGGCATACGGAATCGACGGGATGCGTGTGACCCGCAAGGACGAGGTCGACGACGCCGTGCGCCACGCCATGGAGGTCTCCGGCCCGGTGATCATCGACTTCGTCATCAAGCCCGACGAGCAGGTCTACCCCTGGATCCCCGCCGGCGAGTCGGTGCACGAGATGATCGAGGTGCAGCCGTCCCAGGGAGGCCCCTACTAGGATGGTCCAGTCATCCCAGCCGGAGCAGCACACCATTATCGCCCTGGTGGAGGACAAGCCCGGGGTGCTGACCCGTATCTCCAGCATGTTCCGGCGCCGCGGCTTCAACATAGAGAGCCTGGCAGTCGGCCGCAGCGAAAAGAAAGGCCTGTCCCGGATGACCTTCGTCGTAAGCGGCGACCTGCCCACCGTGCAACAGGTAACCCGGCAACTGGACAAGCTGGTCGACGTGATCCAGGTCTCCTATATCTCCACCCACCAGGTCGTCGCCCGGGAGCTGGCGCTGATGAAAGTTACCACCACCCCCTCCACCCGCGGGGAGATAATGCAGTTCGCTGAACTCTTCAGCGCCAGCATTGTTGACGTCAGTCCCACCTGCGTGGTCATCGAGATTACCGGGGGGGAACAGAAGGTGGATGCGCTGGAGGACCTGCTGAGCCCCTTCGGCATCACCGAGATAGTCCGCACCGGGCTGGTGGCCATGGTGCGGGGACAGGAAAGCGGAATGGAAGCCGAGAACTTGGGCGTCCCCGTTGGCGCAATGCGAATGGACAGCGGAATCTAGCGCCAATCCCTTCTCCTTCGGGGCGAGGGTCAGGGCGAGGGCGTTTCTCGCAGGGACAAAATTGACGCTCGCTTACGTGGGAATAACAGATCTACTAAAACCAACAAAAGGACGGAACAGTCGAATATGGTAAACGTCTACTACGATCAGGACGCCGACCTGGGAGTTCTCGAGGGCAAGACCATCGGCATCATAGGCTATGGAAGCCAGGGGCACGCTCATGCCCTGAACCTGAAGGACAACGGCCAGAATGTGGTGGTGGGCCTGTACCCCGGCAGTTCGTCCATAGCGGCCGCCGAGGGCGCGGGGCTGCGCGTCGCCGACGTGCCCGAGGTGGCGAAAGAGGCGGACGTGATAATGATGGTCATCCCCGACCACATCCAGGGCCGCATCTACCGAGAGCAGATCGAGCCCAACCTCAAGCCGGGCAGCGCCTTCATGGTGGCTCACGGCTTCAGCATCCACTACCGCGAGATTGTGCTGCCCGACAACAT
>JAAXHX010000084.1:0-1236 GCA_012270635.1 Dehalococcoidia bacterium
ACCCCCATGACGGCCCCTGTGCCGTAGGTGAGGAGGGCGTAGTCTGCGATGTAGATGGGGACCTTATCGCCATTCAGCCGGTTGGTGCAGTATGCCCCGATGAACACCCCGGTCTTTTCCTTGTCCGTAGCCAGCCGCTCAATCTCCGACCGCCGTCTCGTCTCCTCCACGTACGCCTGCACCTCCTCCGTTTTGTCGGGGGTGGTCAGCCTGGGAACGAGGGGATGCTCGGGGGCGAGGACCATGAAGGTCACGCCGAACACGGTGTCGGGGCGGGTGGTGAAGACCCTTATCTCCTTTTTATCTAGGCCGTACTCCTCGATGCCGAAGGAGATCTCGGCGCCCTGGCTGCGGCCTATCCAGTTGGACTGCATGGCGTTTATGCGCTCGGGCCACTGTATGCTGCTGAAGTCCAGGAGTTCATCGGCGTACTTGGTGATCCTGAAGAACCACTGCTCGAGGTCCTTCCTGGTCACGAATGTACTGCACCTTTCACAAGCGCCATCGGGCAGGACTTGCTCGTTGGCGAGGGTGGTCTGGCAGGTGGGGCACCAGTTGGCGGGGGCCTTGCTTCTGTAGGCGAGGCCGGCGTGGAACAGCTGGAGGAACAACCATTGAGTCCACTTGTAGTAGTCGGGCAGAGAGGTGACCACCTGCCGGTCCCAGTCGTAGACGGCGCCTATGCGCTTCAGCTGTCGGCGCATGTTCTCGACGTTGCCCATGGTCCAGGAATGGGGGTGGATGCCGTGCTTGATGGCGGCGTTCTCCGCCGGCAGGCCAAAGGCGTCGAACCCCATGGGATGGAGCACGTTGTAGCCCTGCATCCGTCGGAACCGGGCATGAACGTCGGATGGGGCCATGGCATACCAGTGGCCGATGTGGAGGTTTCCGGAGGTATAGGGGAACATGGTGAGCTCGTACCACTTGGGTCTGTCGGGGTCTTCCTCCACGCGGTACAGCCCGTCGGCGGCCCACCGTTCCTGCCACTTGGTCTCTATCTCTGTCGGGTCGTATCTCAGGGCCATCTAGCTACCCGTTCTCCTGAATTCCAACTGCGCCGTCTCGTTATCCCCGTCCAGTCGCCAAAATTACCACGCCCCACCTACCCGCGCAACAAGGGGCCCTTCTTCTTGTAAATGAAAGGGCCGAGGGTGTAGGGCGATTTCGGGCGGACGGGACCCGGCCCTCTGCTATAATCAGTTGAGCCGTCCCGCAGCCAATATCCCCAACGAGGTC
>JAAXHX010000084.1:1289-6456 GCA_012270635.1 Dehalococcoidia bacterium
GACGCCATCCTGTACGTCGACCTTCACCTGGTGCACGAAGTCACGTCCCCCCAGGCCTTCGAAGGCCTGCGGCTATCGGGCAGAAGGGTCCGACGCCCGGAGTTGACGGTCGCCACCGTGGACCACGCGATACCGACCTGGGAGCGCTCCCGCCCGACGGAAGACCCCATCGCCGCGCAGCAGATCGCCACGATGCAGCAGAACGCCAGAGACTTCGGGCTGCCGTTCTACGACATTCACAGCGACGGGCAGGGCATCGTCCACGTCATAGGGCCCCAGCTGGGCTACACTCAGCCCGGGATGCTGATAGTGTGCGGCGACAGTCATACGTCCACCCATGGGGCCTTCGGGTCCATGGGAATGGCCATCGGGACCACGCAGGCCGAGCACGTCCTCGCCACCCAGTGCGTCCAGCAGGCCAACCTCAAGACCATGGAGGTCCGGTTGACCGGCAGCCTGCCCCCTGGCGTTGCCGCCAAGGACATCATCCTCGGCATCATCGGGGAGATTGGCATAGACGGGGCCCGAGGCTACGCCGTCGAGTATACGGGAGAGGCCATTCGGGGCCTGTCCATGGAAGGGCGCATGACCGTTTGCAACATGTCCATCGAGGCCGGGGCCCGCATCGGCATGGTCGCCCCGGACGAGACCACCTTCGACTACGTCAAGGGACGCCGGTTTGCACCCAAAGGCGAAGCCTGGGAGGAGGCCGTGGATAAGTGGCGGAATCTTCCCACCGACCCCGGTGCGGAATATGACCGGCTTCTCGAAATCGACGCCTCGGCGATGGAGCCCTATGTAACATGGGGCACCAACCCCGGCATGGTGGCCCGGGTGACGGGCAGCGTTCCAGACCCCTCCTCCATAGCCTCGGCGGCGGAAAAAGAGGCCACCGAGCGAGCCCTGCACTACATGGGCCTGGACCCCGGCAGGGCCATCGAGGAGATCAGGATCGACCGCGCTTTCATTGGCTCCTGTACCAACTCACGCATCGAGGACCTGCGCACGGCCGCCGAGGTGGCCAGGGGACACACGGTCGACCCCAAGGTCTACGCCATGGTCGTGCCCGGTTCGTGGGCCGTGAAGCGCCAGGCCGAGCAGGAAGGGCTGGACCGGGTGTTCAAGGATGCGGGTTTCGATTGGCGGGAAGCCGGGTGCTCCATGTGCCTGGGAATGAACCCCGACATCCTGCAGCCCGGCGAGCGTTGCGCCTCAACGTCCAACCGCAACTTCGAAGGGCGCCAGGGCAAGGGAGGCAGGACCCACCTAGTGAGTCCCGCCATGGCCGCCGCGGCGGCCATCGCAGGCCATTTCGTCGATATTCGGGACTGGAGCTAGGAGCGTTCAGCCATGCAACCATTCGCCACCCTCACTGCCAACGTCGCCGTTCTGGACCGCTCCAATGTCGATACGGACCAGGTGATCCCCAAGCAGTTCCTAAAGCGCATCGAGCGCACGGGATACGGGGAGTTCCTGTTCTTCGACTGGCGGCGGCTGGAGGACGGTTCCCCAAACCCGGATTTCGAGCTTAACGCTCCCCAGTACCAGGGCGCCGGCATCCTGGTCACGGGCCCCAATTTCGGGTGCGGCTCCTCCCGGGAGCACGCTGTGTGGGCCATACACCAGCACGGGTTCCAGGCGATCGTCGCCCCGTCCTTCGCGGAGATATTCCATAAGAACTGCTTCGAGAACGGGCTGTGCCCCGTGCTCCTGGAGGAAGGGCAGGTATCGGAGATCATGACCCGGGCCCGGGGGCAGGCGCCCGAACCATACTCCCTCACCATAGACTTGGAGAACTGTCACGTATCGGATGGTCGGGGGCTGAGCCTTCCCTTCGTGACCCACCAGGACAAGATGACCCACGATTTCCGGCGGCGCTGCCTGCTGGAAGGGCTGGACGAAATCGACCTGACTCTCCAGCACGAGGACGCCATCCTGGCCTACGAAAAGGTCCGCGGGATAGCCTGAGGAGGCCCGGCCATGGACTGGCGGGAAGACTACAAGCGCAAGCTGTGCTCGCCCGAGGACGCCGCGGCGATGGTCAGGTCAGGAGACCTGGTCCATACTGGCGTGTTGCCCATGCCCCGACTCATCGCCGACGCCATTGTTGCGCGCAGGGACGACTTCGAGCACCTCGACGTTACGATGGTCGAGCCGGAATATGACCCCGGCTTTCTCGAACAGGCTTACTCGGACAAATTCTCCGTCACCGTCGAAATCCACATCGGGACGGTCGCCCTGGACGCCCACGATGAAAGGCGCATCGACTACTCTCCCGTCCTCTTCTCCACCTGGTTCAAGCCCGTAACCGACCCCCGACCCGACGTTCGCACACCCGATGTCTTCCTCTGCACCGTCTCCCCTCCTGACGGGAATGGGTACTGCAGCTTCGGCGCGGACCTATGGAACAAGCGCACCTTCTCCAGGCTGTCCCGCACGGTTCTCGCGGAGGTCGACGAACGGTTCATACACACCTACGGGGACAACTACATCCACGTCTCCGAGGTAGACGCCTTCGTTGAAAACACTCCTCCTCCCATGTACGACGAGGAGGTGAACGAGATCATCTCCTCCGTGGAAGACCCCGACCGCCGGCATGAGCTGACCGAGATAGCGTCCAAGCTGGAATTCGAGCGCCGCCGGGACTTCATCCCCCAGGTCGCAGAGCTGGACCTGCACCAAATGCGTACGTGGGCCGCCTTCTACGCGGGAGTCTCAGACCCGGGCCCCGATGCCCGGCGCATCGCCGAGTTCGTATCCGAATGCGTTCCCGACGGTGCAACGATCCAGATAGGGGCGGGCACCCCCTCGACGCTTCTGCCCACCCTCGGCACCTTCGACGAGAAGCACGACCTGGGCATCCACTCCGAGATGGGCGCCCCCGGCATGATCGACCTCATCGAAAAGGGAATCGTTACGGGGCGTTACACCAACACTCATCCGGGGGTGGCCCGGCTCAGCGCGCTCACCGCCACCAACATCAGCGAGCAGAAATGGGCCGAGTACAACCCGAAGGTAGAGCTCCTGGAGTCTCAGGACGTGGTCAACATCAGCGCCATCTCCCAGATAGACAATATGGTCACCATAAACAACGCTTTGTCCGTGGACCTGTACGGGCAGATCAATTCGGAGACGGTGTTCGGGGGCAGGTTGGTGGCTGGGACGGGCGGCCAGACGGAGCTGCACATCGGCGCGACGCAGTCGAAGGGAGGCCGGGGGATCACCCTCCTGAGGTCTACGGCCCTCGGGGGGTCGGTGTCGCGTATAGTTCCCCAGCTTGAAGAGGGGGCCATCGTCACCGTGCCCCGCACCTTCGCCGACATCGTGATCACCGAGTATGGGGTCGCGCAGCTAATGGGAAAGTCGAACCGCCAGCGGGCCGAGGAGCTCATCAACATCGCTCACCCGGACTTCCGAGCCGAGCTTCGGCGGGAGGCGCAGAGGCTGTTGTACCCGTAGCGGGACATGGACTGGCAGGAACACTACAAGCGCAAGCTCGTATCCGCTGACGAGGCCGTGTACCTGGTCAAGTCGGGGGACCGAGTGGAGATCTCCATCTTCCCCACCCCCACCCTGCTCCCCCGGGCCCTGGCGAAGCGCAGGGCGGAGTTGCAAAACGTCGAGACCGTAATGCCGGAACCCGTGTACCCGATGCCGTGGTTCGAGCCCGGCTACGAGGACTCGTTCTCGACGACCCTGGAGTTGCACGTCGGGATGGGTGGGGCGGGGCCGGTGGTGGACGAAAAGCGGGCCGACTACTACCCCGTCCTCTTCTCCCTATGGCACAAACCCTACATTGACCGGCCCGACTCCGCTCCGCCCATCGACGTGTTCATGTTCACGGTATCGCCCCCCGACCGGAACGGCTATTGCAGCTTCGGGGGGCACCTGTGGAACAAGCGGGTCCTTGCTCGTCACGCCAAGGTAACGCTGGCCGAGGTCGACGAGACGTTCATCAGGACCCACGGGACGAACTACATCCATGTCTCGGAGATCGACCGTTTCGTCGAGAACTCGCCGAAGCTGATGTCCGACGACGAAATGGATCAGATCATCCGGAACATGCCGGACGAGGAGGGACGCCGGGAGTTGAGGGCGGTGTCGGGGCGTATCGAGCAGGAGCGGCGCCACGATTTCATACCCAAGCTGGCTGCGATGGACGGGCTGACCATCCGGCGCTGGGCTCAGGTGTACGGTTTCCAGAGCGAAACCGAGCCCATCGCGCTGACCATCGGCAAGTACGTCGCCGAGTTAATCCCGGACGGGGCCTGCCTGCAGGTGGGCGGGGGGACTCCCTCCACGCTGATCCCCGGCATGGGAGTCCTGGACGACAAGCACGACCTGGGGGTGCACTCCGAGATGTCGGCCCGGGGTCTGGTAGACCTGGTGCGGAAGGGCGTCGTGACCGGGAGGCGCAAGAACTTCCACCCCGGCAAGTACGTGGTGTCGGCCCTAACCGCGTGCACGGAGGAGGAGATTGGATTCGCCGACCACAATCCAGCCTTCGAGCTGTACGACGCGTCGTACGTCGTCAACATTGCCAATGTCGCGGCCAACGACAACATGACATCGATCAACAGCGCGTTGGCCATCGATCTGACCGGGCAGATCACGGCGGAGACGGTTTTCGGGGGGAGGCTCATTGCGGGGACCGGCGGTCAGCCCGAACTGCACATGGGCGCGATAAGCTCACGGGGCGGGCGGGCGATAACGTGCCTGCGGTCGACCGCGATGGGCGGCGTGGTGTCGCGCATCGTGCCCCAGCACGACGCCGGAACGGCGGTGACTGTCACCCGGGGCTTCGCCGATTACGTGGTGACCGAGTACGGGGTGGCCAGCCTCCTGGGCAAGACCTTCAGGCAGAGGGCCGAGGAACTGATCAGCATCGCACACCCGGACTTCCGAGCCGAGCTTCGGCGGGAGGCCCAGAAGCTCTTCTACCCGTGAGACTTCGCTTTCTCTCCCCGCTGTCCTTCCTGTTCCGTAGCTCCCTGCCCAACGACTACCTCACCATACGGCTGGAAAAGGCAAGCCGCGACGACATCTGCCCCATCTGCACTTTCGAGGGCGAGGCCCGCTACATCTGGATATGGAGCTTCCTGTGGGAGAACGTGAACAACCCCGACGCCCGGGACGAGTTCATAAGCGCCGGCGGCCTCTGCCCCGG
>JAAXHX010000085.1:0-869 GCA_012270635.1 Dehalococcoidia bacterium
GGTTCCTGGAGGCGACCATCCCGATCTTGCTGTTCACCATCCTGTTCGGGCTGTCCATGGACTACGAGGTGTTCCTGCTGACGCGGATCAAGGAGATCTACGATGAGTCGGGGGACAATGCGTCGAGTGTGGCCCTGGGGTTGGAGAAGACGGGCCGGATCATAACGAGCGCGGCGCTAGTGCTGGTACTGGTTGCGGGGTCGTTCACCTTCGGGGACATCATAATCATCAAGGCGCTGGGGCTGGGCATCGCCCTGGCGATTTGCCTGGACAGCACCGTGGTGAGGGCACTATTGGCGCCGGCGCTAATGAAGGTGCTCGGGGACCGGAACTGGTGGGCGCCCAGCCCCTTGCGCCGGGTCCTTCCTCCCTAGAGAGCCGCCTTCGGCATTATGAACTCCCGGGCGGGATGCACGGGGCGGGGGGAAGAGGGCGTCACTGCCCGTTCGCGGATGCTCTGGCGTGGGGTGGAGGCTCGTCGAAGGGCATACCCGCCGCAAGGGTCTCGTCCCTTCGCTTCAGCCAAGCCTCCCATTCCCTGTCCCGCTCGGATCGGCCTTCAGCCAGCCCTTCAGCCAGCCCTTTCGCTTGACCTTCCACCACGCCTTCCTGGAACCGCCTTTTGGCGTATCTTTCATATAACATAGCGACTCCCTCCACGACGGAGTAGACCGACAGGCCCTATGAACTCCCGGGCGGGATGCACGGGGCAAGGGGAGAGGGCGTCACTGCCCGTTCGCGGATGCTCTGGCGTGGGGTGGAGGCTCGTCGAAGGGCATACCCGCCGCAAGGGTCTCGTCCCTTCGCTTCAACCAAGCCTCCCATTCCTTGTCCCGCTCGGCTCGGCCTTCAGCCAGCCCTTCAGCCAG
>JAAXHX010000085.1:934-6212 GCA_012270635.1 Dehalococcoidia bacterium
TTCAGCCAGTCCTTCAGCCAGCCCTTTCGCTTGACCTTCCACCACGCCTTCCTGGAACCGCCTTTTGGCGTATCTTTCATATAACATAGCGACTCCCTCCACGACGGAGTAAATCGATAGGCTCAGGGTCACCAGGACCGCCGCCATCCGCTCCAGCACGGATACCGACGCACCCAACCACCCCGTCATATCGCCGTCCGTTGCTTCTTGCCAGACCACCAGCCCAAGACAGGCCAGGGAGAGCACGATAAAAAGACCCAGCCCCAAGGCTTCTCGGGACCTGTCCAGGTTAGCCATTCTTAGTATAACCTGTCAGCCCAGCCCCGAGACGAACTCCTCGATGGCTGAGTTGACCAGGTCCGGGCGTTCGAGCAGGACGCTGTGGGTTGCCCCTTCGATGATCAGGGCGCGGCAGTTGTCGAGGTTCTTTTCCAGGTAGCGAGAGTAGATTACGGGGGTCATCACGTCTTCCGTGCCGCAGATGGCGAGGGTCGGCAGCTTGATCTCGGAGACTCGGTCCATGATGTCGAACTGGTCGCAGGCGGTCATGTCGTTGTAGGCGACGGCAGGGCCCACCTGGAGCTTCTCCCGGGTGACGATGTCCCTGACGTCGGGTTCGTATTCGGCTGCGCCTTCGATGGTGGCCCGGTTCCAGGTCTCCGGGTCCCTGATCCCCTCCTGGTCCTCGGCGAGGTAGTCGGGGTGGACCCGGAGCCGCGCCCCGCTGCCGATGGTTATGATGCCCTTCAGCTCGTCGGGGTAGAGGAGGGCGTACTGGAGGGTGATGCCGCCGCCCATGGAGTGGCCGCAAAGCACTACGTCCTCGTAGCCCCTGCCCCAGATGTAGCCGCGCAGCCACTCGGCGTAGGCGGGTATGGTCTTACAGGGGGTACCCTCGGGGTGGCCGGGGAGAGCGATGGCCTCGGAGCCTGGGAAGCGCTTGGTCTGGTAGTGGTAGGACTCGGGCGAGCCCCCGGCCCCGTGGATGAATATGAGCTTCATAATCCCCTCTCTACTTCGATGCCGTCCGGGAGTTGGCGCCCGACCCGTTGACGTTCTCAGTCTGGCCGTCGGAGCAGGCCAGGGCCGCGACGCTGTCTCCTTCGTCGGGTTTCATGATGTGGACTCCCTGGGTGATCCGCCCCTGCCGGACGGTGATGTTGCTGAGCATGGTTCGGAAAACAGTGCCGTGCTTGGAGATGACCATGAGCTCTTGGGCCCGATCGACTACCTTGGCTGCGACCAAAGGCCCCGACTTGTCGGTCACTTTGAACCAGAGCACGCCGAGCCCACCTCGAATCTGCGAGCGGTGGGAGTCTATGGGTGTGAGCTTGCCCATGCCATTGACGGATATGACCAGGAGGTGGCGCTTGGGCACGACGATGTCCATGGATATGGCCTCGTCCTTGTCCTGCAACTTTATTCCCCTGACGCCGCCGCTGACCCGGGAGGCGGAGCGGAGAAGCCCGACGTTGGCTTTGAGGGCCTGGCCCTGCCGGGTGACGATGATGTAATCGTCCTCGTTGGTGGCGAGGGCCACGGAGACCAGGTCGTCGCCGGGCTTCAGGTTGAAGGCGATGAGGCCGTTGCTGCGGATGTTGGCGAAGGCCTGGAGAGGGGTCTTCTTTATGACCCCCTGCCTGCTGGCCATGAGCACGAACCCCTCGGCTTCGAAATCCTTCACCTGGATGGGTGCGGTGGTCCGTTCGCCGGGGTCCATCTTTATCAGGTTGTTGATGTGGATGCCCTTGGCGGTGCGGGAGAGGGCGGAGGGGATCTTGTGGCACTTGATGGAGATGACGCGGCCCTTGTTGGTGAAGAAGAGGAGGATATCGTGGGTGTCCACGAGCATCATGTGCTGGAGGACGTCGTCGGCGCGGGTCTCCATGCCGGCGACGCCCCGGCCCCCCCGCCTCTGGACGCGGTAGGTGTCCTTGGGCATCCGCTTGACGTAGCCGCCGTGGCTCAGGGTCACGACGACCTCCTGATGGGGGATCAGGTCCTCGTGGGAGAAGGAGCCGGCCTCCTCGTCTATTATCCTGGTGCGGCGGGGGTCGGCGTACTTGGCCTTTATCTCCAGCACCTCGTCCCTGATGAGGAACATCACCTTGCGGGGGTTCTCCAGCAAGTCTTCCAGGTAGTTGATCTTCATTATGGTCTCGGCGTATTCGTCGTCGATCTTCTGGCGTTCCAGCTGGGCGATGCGGCGCAGCTGCATGTCGAGGATGGCCTGGGCCTGGACCTGGGTCAGGTTGAAGAGCTGGATGAGGTTGTTGCGGGCGTCCTCGACGGTCGGGGACTGGCGGATGGTGGCGATGATGGCGTCCAGGTTGTCGAGGGCGACCTTGAAGCCTTCCAGGATGTGGGCCCGCTCCCGGGCCTTGCGCAACTCGAAGCGGGAGCGTCGGACTATGACTTCCCGTCGGAACTCGATGAAGTTCTCCAGGGCGGACTTCAGGCCAATGACACGGGGGGCGCCGTCGACGAGGGCCAGCATGTTGATGAAATAGGAAGACTGCATCGGGGTGTTCTGGTAGAGGTTGTTGAGCACCACGTCCGGGTACTGGTCCTTCCGCAGCTCTATAACCACCCGGATGCCCTCGCGGTCCGACTCGTCTCGTATCTCGGTGATGCCGTCGATCCTGCGCTCCCGGACGAGGTCGGCGATCTTTTCTACTAGGGAGGCCTTGTTCAGCTGGTAGGGGAGCTCGGTGACGACTATCTGACTGCGCTTCCCCTTCTTGGTCTGCACGATGTCGGCCTTGGCCCGGACGACGATCTTGCCGTGGCCGGTGGTGTAGGCGTTGCGTATGCCCTCCCGGCCCCATATCTCGGCGCGGGTGGGGAAGTCGGGGCCGTGGACGCTATCGAGGAGGTCGTCGATGGAGGTGTCGGGGTCGTCTATGAGCTTGACCAGGCCGTCGCACAGCTCGCCGAGGTTGTGGGGCGGGATGTTGGTGGCCATGCCGACGGCGATGCCGGAACTGCCGTTCATCAGGAGGTTGGGGACCCGGGCGGGGAGGACGGTGGGCTCGCCGAGGCTGTCGTCGAAATTGGCCGTGAAGTCGACGGTCTCCATGTCGATGTCGGCGAGCATCTCGGTGGCGACCTGGGCGAGGCGGGCCTCGGTGTATCGCATGGCGGCGGGGGGGTCGTTGTCGACGCTTCCGAAGTTGCCCTGGCCATCGACGAGCATGTAGCGCATGGAGAATTCCTGGGCCATTCGCACCATGGCGTCGTAGACGGGGGTGTCGCTGTGGGGGTGATACTTACCGAGGACCTCACCGACGATACGTGCGCTCTTCTTGTAGGCGCTGTTGGGGTTGAGGTGAAGGTCGTTCATGGCGTAGAGGATGCGGCGGTGGACGGGCTTCAGGCCGTCTCGCACGTCGGGCAGGGCGCGGGAGACGATGACGCTCATCGCGTAGTCCAGGTAGGAACCGCGCATCTCCTCTTCGATCTTGATAGGCCTGATTTTTCCGATGTCTGTAACCATCGCTGACCTCTAAGCAGAGTTCCTGGAGAACCTCTCCGCCGCTTCGGCGAGGGCGTGAAACAGGTTCAGGTTCTTGGGGTGGTTTTCGGACTCTCTCTCTGGGTGCCACTGGACGCCGAAGACCCAGGTGTGGGAAAGGGCCTCCACGGCCTCGATCAGGTTGCCATCGAGGACGTAGGCAGAGGCGAGAAGACCGGGGGCCTTCTGGGACTGGGTGAAGCCCTGGTTGTGCCTGCTGTTGACGCGCATGATGGGGGCGCCGCCAAAGATGGCGCCCAATCGGCTGCCCGGAGCGACATATATGTCGTGGAACACGGACTTGACCAGGTCAGGCGACCGGTGCCCCTTGATCTTCCGGGTGAGCTTTCCGCCCATAACCACATTCAGGGCCTCCATGCCTCGGCAGACGCCGAATATGGGCATATCCCGTTTCAGGGCCTCTTTCAGCAGGGGCAACTCGAAGGCGTCCCGCTCCTTGTCGGGGGTTGCATCGAGAAAAGGTTCCTCGTAGTAGTGAGGATCGATGTCTTCTCCACCGGACAGAAGCAAGCCGTCTACGCCGTCTAGGATAGAGGAAAGATGGGCGTCGGGGTCGGGGCGAAGGATGATCGGCTGAGCGCCGACTTTCTCCAGGACCCGTATGTAGCGGGCCCCCTTGGCCTTCTTTGAGGTGGTTATACCTACTATGGGCATTCGGGAAGCGGGGACTTCATGGAAGAAATCGAGGAGTTTGGAGAGAGTAAAAAACAGTTCCCATCAGGCATGGCAATAATACCATTTCCCTCACACTAGGGCAACGATTTGCACTCGTTGGAAAAGGGACAAAATCCTTTGCCCATCCATGCAGTAGAGCTTATGTTGGCAGAAGTGTCCAGATCTCAGGTATAAGCGCGTAGCCCGGCTCAGTCTGGCGGATTGAAGCACTTACCGTAGTGCGGCTTTAGGTTACGCTTACGCGTCCACCTGACAATGTGGTTGGGAATTTAAATACGATACTGGCTCGTAACCATGCCCCGTACTGCAGTTGCCTTTATTGGGACTGGCCGCATGTGCACCTAGCGTTATGCAGAGTAACAAGGGGTGTAGAAATTACGGCATTAATTGTATGCAGCGTCATGTATAGACCTTCTTGTGTTGCAGATCATTGCACACACCCGAAGTCACGCAACATGCGCTCTGTAGGTTTAACTATGACCTGCAGATTAGTGATCGTGTACCGCCAGTATTCGATAAATTCCGCTTGCTGCTCCGCGGTCATGGGATCCCGGTACACTTCGTCATAGACCATATCCAGCAGGGCGCTTGCCTCCAAAATAGCGGTGTACCCCTCACTAATCTCGCGCATAGCATCCGGTAAGAAGTGCCAGCAACACCAGACGTAGGGCAAGGCGTCTTTGGCGTCGTAATCGCACGCGTCAACATAATTGGCCAGTTGTGCAGTATGGTCGCGCATTCGGCTAGCTAATTTCATTGCTTGGTCCCAGTCCGTAACATCCTCAGCTTTGATGCGCGGCAGTTCTTCCAGTGTAGGAGGCATGGGTTCGACTTCAGTGCCACACGCAAATAGTGCGAGCGTTACCAGAACCAATGTCATCCGTATCATGGTCGTCCTCTTGGCGCCGGGAGGCTACGCCAGCGACGCAAGCCTCCCGGCAATACAGGACTTATGGGACTCGCTTGGTCAGGGAAGTAGTTCCACCCTCGTACCAGAACTCGTCATCGTCGTTCCAGTCCTCAACGTAGTGGACGCCGTTCACGCGCCATTTGATAAGTGGAGCCACG
>JAAXHX010000086.1 GCA_012270635.1 Dehalococcoidia bacterium
CATCGACCAACATGAACGCGAACGAGGTCATCGCCAACCGCGCATCCGAGATCATGGGTGGGGACATCGGTTCCCGGCTCGTCCACCCCAACGACCACGTGAACAAGGGCCAGTCCTCCAACGACGTCATACCCACCGTCATGCACCTGGCCGCCCTGACCGGGATCGAGACCGACCTCATACCCGCCCTCGAAAGGACCCAGGCCGCCCTGGAAGCCAAGTCCCGGAAGTTCTGGGAGACCATCAAGACCGGGCGGACTCACCTCCAGGATGCGACCCCCGTGCGGCTCGGCCAGGAGTTCCTCGGCTACGCCGGCCAGATAAGGCTCGGTATCCGACGCCTGGGCCATGCCCGGGAAGAGCTTTCGCAGGTGGCCCTCGGAGGGACAGCCGTGGGGACGGGTGTTAACACTCACCCGGAGTTCGCCGCACGGGTCACGGCCCGGGTCTCCGAGCTAGGCGGCGTGGAAATCCGGGAAACGGAAAACCACTTCCAGGCGCAGAACACCCTGGACGCCGTGGTAGAGGCCAGCGCCGTACTGCGCACCATTGCCATCAGCCTGACCAAGATAGCCAATGACATCCGGTGGATGGGGTCGGGGCCCAGGGCGGGCATCGGAGAACTGGCCCTGCCCGAGGTCCAGCCCGGAAGCTCCATCATGCCCGGCAAGGTAAACCCCGTCATCCCCGAGTCCGTGATCCAGGTCTGCGCCCAGGTCAAGGGCAACGACGCCGCCATCGCCGCCGCGGGCCAGGACGGCTACTTCGAGATCAACCTGATGATGCCCGTGGCGGCCTACAACCTCCTCCAGTCCATCTCCATCCTCGCCGCGGCGGCTGACAACTTCACGAGGCAGTGCATCGAGGGTCTGCAGGCCACCGACCAGGGGCCGAAGACCGTGGAGCGAGGTCTGATGATCGGCACGTCCCTGGCCCCCGTCATCGGGTACGACCTCGCCGCCGAGATCGCCAAGCAGGCCGCCAAGAGTGGCCGCACCATCCGGGAAGTCGCCCGAGAACTTACCGACCTGTCAGAGGAAGAGCTGTCCCGAATCCTCGACCCCGAGTCGATGGTCGAGCCCCGGGCCTAGGGACCCTGGGGAGGGAGTCCGCTCACCCTGAGCCTGTCGAAGGGCGGGTGGGGCCTTTGTTCGTAGTGCCGTCAGCTAGCCCGGGAACTGGATCACAGACCGGAGCACCTCGCCCCTCTCCATCTCCTCGAAGGCCTCCTCTACATCCTCCAGATTGATCAGTTTCGTCACTGCCCTGTCCAGGTCCAGCTTCCCCTGTAGGTACCAGTTGGCCAGCATGGGGAAGTCCCGAGACGGCAGGTTGTCCCCGTACCAGCTCACCCTCAGTGAGCCGCCAAGCCCGAAGAACTGGAGCATGGGCAGCTCCATCACCATGGTCGGGTCCGGCACTCCGATGAGCGTGCACGTCCCCGCCAGGTCCCGAGACCACAACGCCTGCAACAGCGTCGCCGGGGTCCCGACGGCCTCGAAGGAGTGGTCGACGCCGTTTCCGCCGGTGATCTCCTTGATCGCTTCCACGGGGTCGCCTTTCGTCGCGTCCACCACGTGGGTGGCCCCGAAATCCCTGGCCCACGCCAACTTGTTCTCGGCTATGTCGACGCCGATGATAGTCCTGGCGTTGGCCAGCTTGGCGCCCATGATCACGCTGCAGCCCACCCCGCCGCACCCGTAGACGGCCACCGTGCTCCCCCGACGCACGCCCCCGGTGTAAAGGGCCGCCCCGACTCCCGTCGTGACCCCGCACCCCAGCAGGCACGCCTGCTCGGGCGGGCAGTCCCGGGGCACGGGGACGGCCTGCTTCGCCGCGACGACGGTTTGGGTGCAGAAGGCCCCGATGCCCAGCGCGGGGGAGAGCTGTCTCCCGTCGCTCTTGGCGAACATCCGAGGCTGGGCATTAAGGCTCGCCGAGCACAGGTGGGGCTGGCCGACGGCGCAGAACCTGCAGTTTCCGCACGGCGCCCTCCAGGCGATCACCACGTAATCACCTTTCGCAGGAGACTCCACCCCCTCCCCCACCGCCTCCACGATGCCCGCGCCCTCGTGGCCGAGCAGGAAGGGAAACTCGTCGGTGATCTTGCCGAGCTTGTAGTGGAGGTCGGTATGGCAGACCCCGCTGGCCTGTATCCTGACCAGGACCTCCCCGGGGCCCGGGTCGTTCACCACCATCTCCTCCACGCGGGTCGGGGCGCCGGCCTTCCTGGAAATCACCGCCTGCGCAATCGTAGTCATGGGAAATCCCCCCTAAGGGTAGAATAAGGGCGTATCCTAACACATGCGGTGTGGAATAGGCTTTACACTTATTGCCGAGGCGCCCCTCGCTCATGCTTCGACAGGCTCAGCACGAGCGGTCCCGGGGATGGATTCCCGATCAGGGTCGGGAATGACGGAGGGGGAAGGGGATGGATTCCGGCTCGGGGGGCCGGAATGACGGAGGGGTGAGAGGCCGGAATTACGGAGGAGGTTGGGGTGGACGCCTTTCGGCATTCATGCTCTTTTTACTCGTCATTCCTGCGGAGGCAGGAATCTAGGGGCGCTAGCGGGCCTACGGGTCTCGAGTGCGGACTCTACGGACCCATGGGCTTGTAGTCCACCACCATCCTCACCCAGGTGACCTGCAGCCGGGGCCCCGACGTCGGGCCGTTCACCTGGAACGCCACACCCGACAATCCCGAGGACAGCCCGCTCGTTAGCGACGGGTCAGAGACGGTCAGCGTGGTCCACTCCGTACCCAACGACTCCTGCCCGCTCACCGTGGCCACCGCATCGCTGCCCGAGTAGACCGTGAAGCCGTAGGTCCCGGCATCCACCGTCCCCGACTGGGCTTTCACCGATACCTCGAACCGCACGTCGGCCAGGGCCCCGGATACGTCTTCGCTCCCCACCGAGAAGCCGACCCGCAGGGCGCTGTTGTTGAACAGGTAGACCATTGATGCGTCGCCGTCGGGGGCCGACTCGTCCAGGCACGCATACAGCCCGGCGGTCCCACACCCCGACGCCGTGCCCGAGGGCGCCAGCACAGGCTTGATGTAGGCGTCCGAGGCTGGGGAGAAGGTGGCCGTCTTCAGGGGGAGGGTAAGGGAGACCGCTGTGCCGTCGCAGGTGGTGTCGTTGGTTGTGCCGGTCAGGGTGTCTCCGCTCTCGCTGATGCGGAGCATGAGCAGGTC
>JAAXHX010000087.1 GCA_012270635.1 Dehalococcoidia bacterium
CCCGCCGACGCCATGGGCCTCTTCAGGACCGCCTACCGGGACCCGAACACCGTCATGTTCATAGAGCATTCCCTCCTGTACGGGACCCGGGGGGAGGTCCCCGAGGGTCCCGACTTCACCATCCCCTTCGGCAAGGCCGACGTGAAGCGGGAGGGCAGCGACGTCACCATAGTCGCCTACTCCCGGATGACCAACACCTCCCTGGAAGCCGCCCGGAAGCTGTCCGAGCAGGGAATCGAGGCCGAGGTGGTGGACCTGCGGAGCCTGCGGCCCATGGACACGGACGCCATTATTGAGTCGGTCAAGAAGACCAGCCGGGCCGTCGTCGTCGAGGAGGGCTGGAAGGCCATGGGCATCGGCGCCGAGGTCTCGGCCCGGATCATGGAAAACGCCCTGGAATACCTCGACGCCCCCGTCCAGAGGGTCGCATCCATGGACATCCCCATGCCCTACGCCCGCCCCCTGGAGCAGGCGGTCATTCCCGGCGAAGACCAGGTTATAGAGGCCGTCCACCGGCTCTTCTAGCCGCTCCACGCTCCCCATCCCCTGGCGACACCCGTAAACATTTCATAGGAGGCAGACCATTGGCCACCGACGTGATAATGCCCCAGATGGGCTTCGACATGGAGGAGGGCACCGTCATACGCTGGCTCAAGGCCGAGGGTGACCAGGTCGACAGGGGCGAACCCATCGTCGAGGTGGAGACCGACAAGGCCACCGTGGAAGTCGAGTCCTTCGCCTCGGGTCTCCTGCGCCGGATAGTCGTCACCGAGGGCGTTACCGTGCCCGTCGGCCAGGTCATAGGCATCATCGCCTCCGCCGACGAGGACATCCCCGCCGTCGACACCCCGGCCCCCTCACCAACTGCCGTCGCCGAGCCAGCCGCCGTGAGACCGGAGCCCTCCACCCCGGCCCCACCTCCCGCAGAGGGCCGGGCCGGCAGGCCACTGGTCTCGCCCCTAGCGAAACGCATCGCCGAGGAGAAAGGCGTAGACCTCTCCACCGTATCCGGCACGGGGCCCAAGGGTCGGATAACCAAGGAGGACGTCCTCGCCGCTGCAGAAGACGCCCCGGGTCCCGCGCCGGCGGCGGACGGGGCCGTAACCGAGCTCTCCAGGATGGGGCAGACCATCGCCCGGAGGATGACCCAGAGCAAGCAGGAAGTCCCCCACTTCTACGTTACGGCCAGCATAGACATGACCCGGGCCATGGCCCTCCGCGACGAGCTCAACGAACTGTGGGCCGGAGAGGCCCGGCTCACCGTCAACGACCTGATAATCAAGGCTTCGGCGCTGGCCGTCGCCCGGTTCCCCGCCTTCAACTCCCACTACGCCGACGGCAAGATAAGGCACAGCTCGTCCATCAACATCGGCGTCGCCATTGCCCTGGAGGACGGGCTTATCGCCCCGGCCATCCTGGACTGCGGCGGCAAGAGCCTGAAGGAGATTTCGGCGGCCAGCCGAGACCTCAGCGCCCGGGCCCGGAACGGCGTTCTCAAGCCCCAGGAGTACACCGAGGCCACCATCGCCATCAGCAATCTCGGCATGTTCCAGGTCGACAGCTTCATCGCCATCATCAACCCCGGCCAGAGCGCCAGCATCGCCGTGGGAAGCGTGACCAGTCAGCCCGTGGTCCGCGACGGGCAGATACGGACCGCTGAAATAATGCAGTGCACCATCTCCGCCGACCACCGGGTGGTCAACGGCGCCGACGCCGCCCGGTTCGTAAACGAAATAAAGACCTGCCTGGAAAGACCCGCCTGCCTCCTCCTCTAACCCCACCCCCAGAGAGACCTTTGCATAACCTGCAAAGGGGCGGGGGTCCGCTCATGCTGAGCCTGTCGAAGTATGAGCGGGGGGCAGACCCCCACCACTCCCCGAGTCTCGAAAGAATGAACCAAAGACCGCAAAGCCCTCAAGAGTAGAAAGAGGCGCACTCGTGAAAATCAAGTCCGTCCACGCCGCACCGGTAACCGACGATAGGGTCCTCTGTGGACCCGAGACCCCCAAGGCCCAGTGGCATCGTGAACTGTCCGGCCGAGGAGGAGTCTGGGGGGCCGATCGGGTGCCGCCATGGGGTCACGTCGCCTGCGTCGTCACCGCGGAGGACGGCACGTGGGGCCTGGGGATGACCTCCAACGCCGGGCCCGTCGCCTCCCTCATCAACGACCACTACGCCGCCTTCCTGACGGGCCAGGACTGCATGGCCACCGAGAAGATCTGGACCCTGATGGTCGACTCCTCCGTACACTA
>JAAXHX010000088.1:0-1282 GCA_012270635.1 Dehalococcoidia bacterium
GGGCCGGAGGCGTTCAGGCGATGGCAGACCCTGGGGGCGGAGCGCAGCCACCCGGCGTCGGTGGCCCAGGCCGCCTTCTACACACTGGGAACCTTCGACGGCCTGCGGGACGCGGTGATAGCCACGATGGACACCGGCAACCGCACGTGGGATTTCGAGGTCATCCCCGCCAACAGGCTTGAGAAGGCCCTCCAGGACGCCTGTGAATGGCTGGGGGAGCTTGCGGCGCACCACGTTCTAAACGGGCCGGACCCAGACGTGCTGCCTGACCGGGACTTCTCCGCCAACTCCTGGCAGTGCCGGTCGTGCCCCTTCCTGGACATCTGCCTGCCGGGTGCGGCGGAGGACGACGGGACGGACGAAGACACACAGATAGAGGAGGTGAGTGACGAAGATGCACGGGACGCGGTGGCGGCCTACACCGAGGCGCAGGAATCCATCAAAGATCCGGAGAAGGCCAAACGCGCCGCGCTGGACACCCTGAAGGCGTGGATGCGCCAAAAGGGAGACGCGAAGCAGACCGTCGATGGACGGACGGTCAGCCTGGTGCAATCGACGCGCTACTCCACCAACTACCGAAGGTTGAACGAACTCCTCGACCCGGACACACGGGCAGAGGTGGTCACCGAGACCGAGTCGGAGTACGTGCGGGTGAGCTAGGACGCTTCCCTGACTGGAGAGCATACGGGGCCTGCTTCCCCTCTACCGGGACGGCCCCGCCAAGTACCAACATTCTCACGGGAAAGGAGAAACCATGTCTGACACAACGGGTATCGACACAACCCCGCAACAGGTTGGGGACAGGCTGTGGCAGGACAACCACGGCGGAATCCGGGGGCACAAGCTGATGACGAAGGAGCTCGGGGACACCATCCCGGCCCTCTACGCCAACGAGCACGCCGCAGACTACGACTCGGTGCTCGCCCCCGCCAAACTTTTCAGCCCCTACACCGGCTGGCGCTGGTTCATCACGGAGTGGGATCCGAAGACCGGAACCTGCTTCGGGTTGGTGGAGGGATTCGAGACGGAAATCGGGTACTTTGATCTCACCGAATTGGCGGAGGCGACCTTGTTCGGCGGCGTCCCCGCCGTGGAGCGGGACCTGTACTGGCAGCCGAAGACCATTGGCGAGATCAGGAGAGGGTCGCGCTAGAGCGACTTCAGCCAGACGCTTCCTCACGGGAGCGCAGGACGGGGCCGTCTCCCCCTTCTACAGGGGAATCGGCCCCGCATCAATTTCAGCAGGGCGCGGGAGTCCGCGCCACATCATCCACAAGGAGGA
>JAAXHX010000088.1:1300-2531 GCA_012270635.1 Dehalococcoidia bacterium
GACCGCCGCCGCCAGGACGGGGAGACCACCGCCGACTGGCACAACATCGTGGTCTGGGGAAAGAGCGGCGAGGCCGTGAACAGCTACGTGGCCAAGGGCCAGCGCGTCTACGTCGCCGGACGCCTCGTCCAGAACGTCTGGGAAGGGGAGGACGGCCAACGCCGCTCCAAGACGGAGGTCCACACCCAGGAGGTCGTCTTCCTCGACTCCAACCACAACGGCAACGGGGCGAGCGACGACAGTGGGGAGGACTCGCCCTTCTAGCCCGTTCAGCCCACAACCGCATAGCGACGCCCGCCTCTTGAGTTGGGCGCACAGAACACGGGGCCGCTTCCCTTCCATCTACGGGGGAGCGGCCCCGCTCTTTGTCCAAACCGACTACGAAGGAGGCCGACATGCCCAGGAAGAAGAAGGCCAACCAGACCGAGACCCTCGTGGCGAACCCCGACGTGTCCCCCGCGCCCAGCCCGGAGGGGCGGGCGCTGCTGGACGCGCTGCGGAGCAACCTGAACCTGCTGGGAGAGCTGGCGGTGCGCTACGAAGTCGAGACTCAGCCGGAGCGTTCCGGTGCAGACCTGCCCTCGATAATCACTCCCCACGACGTGTACGACCTGCTGGGGCCGGAGATGTCCAAGCTCGCACAGGAGCAGCTCCGGGTGCTCCTCCTCAATACGAAGAACCGCGTGGTGGGCCAGCGGGTCATCTATCAAGGGAACGTGAATTCGTCGGTCGTTCGCGCGGCCGAGGTGCTGCGCCCCGCCGTCCTCGAAGCCGTGCCCAGCATCGTCATTNNCCCACAACCACCCCTCGAAGGATCCCACGCCCAGCCCGGAGGATGTGCGCATAACCAAGGACCTGGCAAAGGCGGCAAAACTGCTGGACATCGAGCTTCTGGACCACGTGGTCATAGGTGGAAGGCAGTTCGTCAGCCTCAAGGAGCGGGGCCTCATGGCCGCCTGACCTCGCGCCTTGCTGAGGAACGCCCCTTCAGCGACCGGAGGCCCGCGCCGTCCGGCCTTCACGCGGGGGCACACGCTCCCCCAACGCGTAGGTTCCACTCAGTCATTGAAAGGAGACTCACCATGCTCGCAACCCACGTTATAGACCCCGAAGACCCCGCATCGAGTGCGGGGCAGGCTCTGTTCACGATTTCGGCAGGGGGCTTCAACGCCACCGCCGACGCCTTCGCCCGTGACGACCGCACGGACGGCCTCTGGTTCGTCTCGATGGT
>JAAXHX010000089.1 GCA_012270635.1 Dehalococcoidia bacterium
TTCCTGCCTCCGCAGGAATGACGAGTAAAAAGAGCATGAATGACGGAAGGCGTCCATCCCGACCTCCTCCGTAATTCCGGCCCCCGAGCCGGAATCCATCCCCTTTCTTTCTCGTCATTCCCGACCCTGATCGGGAATCCATCCCCTCCCCCGTACCTTGACATAAACACCCAAGGAGGCCGGGGGGCCGCTCGTGCTGAGCCTGTCGAAGTATGAGCGGGGAGGGATAAACCAGGCCCAAGGTGACTCCCCAGGCACGAAACCCTGCCATTGCATCCCAGAAACCTACTTGCTAGTCCCGCACCTTGCCACCTGTAACCCTAGATGCTACCCTCCCTCCGAAAGGGGGTGCCATGCCTCAGGCCCTTACATGCTGGGAAGCCGCACGACGCCTGAACGTCAAGCCCGGATGGGTCCACCGCCTCATCGATAGGGGCGAACTCAAAGTCGTGGCTAATGGCGTCACGGAGGACTCGGTCAACAAGCTTCTCCAACGCCGGGAGGCCCGTAAACGGCCCGCTGGCTTCGTCAGCATCAAGCGCGCTTCCGCCTTTCTCGGTGTCTCCCGGCAGCGGGTCCAGCAGCTTTGCCAGTCGGGAGCGCTCCGCTCCATGTCCGTCGAGGGACGGGTCTGGGTAGACGGCGAGAGCGTTTTCAAGCGCGCCGAAGCCCATCCCCGGGAATAGAGGGGCGTCGTGCCTCGGCGCAATCCGCCCTGGCTTTCATTTACTGCCCCTTGGCCTTAATGTAGAATTACCCTTGCTAAATCTGATGACTAGACTGCTGTACAGCCCCCCGCCGAGGCCATGCTCCGCATAGCCCTGCCCAGCAACACCGACTGGCAGGAACCCACGCTCAGCTTTCTCGACTCCTGCGGCCTTCCCGTTCAAAGGGTCACCGCCCGCCGGTACACGGGTCGGATGCCCGCCGTCCCCGGCGCCGTCGTCCTCTTCCAGCGCGCCGCCGACATCCCCCGCCAGATTGAGGCCGGGGCCGCGGAGGTCGGCCTCGCCGGCCTGGACCAGTACTTGGAGTCCCACCCCGACGACGGGCCCGGCACGGTCCTCATCGAAAGCCTCGGGTTTCGCGGCGCCGATCTCGCGGTTGCCGTCCCCGAGTCCTGGGACCACGTATCCTCCGGCGCCGACCTCGTAGACCTCGCCAACCGGCGCAAAGGCGAAGGCAGTCCGATCCGCGTCGCCACCAAATATCCCCGGCTCACCGAGAAATATATGCAGGCCCGGGGCGCGGCCAACTTCTCCATAATCGAGGCCGGCGGCACTCTCGAAGCCGCTCCCGCCATGGGCTACGCCGACCTCATCGTGGATATCACCTCCACCGGCAACACGCTCCGGGAAAACCAGCTCAAGACCATTGCCGACGGCACGGTGGTCAGGTCCCAGGCCTGCCTCTTTGCCAACCGGGACCTCCTGGGCCGGAATGACGACGCCCTAGCCGGAGTCCGCATCCTCCTGGAACTCATCGAAGCCCGGCTCCGCGCCTCCGGGTACTACAGCATCATCGCCAACATACGGGGAGACTCGCCCTCCCAGATTGCGGGCCACATCCAAGACCACCCGGAAATCGCTGGCATAGAGGGGCCCACCGTCTCCCAGGTCTTCAGCAAGGAGGGCGAGACCGGCTGGTACGCCGTCACCATGGTTGTCGGGCGGGACAAGGTGATCACCGCCCTGGACCACCTGCGGGCCATAGGCGGCAACGGCATCATCGTCTTCCCCACCACGTACGTGTTCGAAAACAAGTGCTCGGCCTACGACAACCTGCTGGAGCAGCTGGGACGCGCTCCGGTGGAAACCTCCGTCTAGTCCAATGCCCAACACGTCGCTCCACATCTCCTTCGCCGACGACGCCGCCCGGGCCCTGGGCCACCCCCTTCTGTCCGACTACCCGGGCAGCTACCTCCTCGGTTCCACCGCCCCCGACGTCCGAAACCTCGCCGGGTGGGACCGCTACAGCACCCACTTCTTCGACTTGGCCAAGGACCAGCCCGGCAGGGGCATCCAGGGCCTGTTCGAGGCCTACCCGGAGCTCGCCGACGCCGCGGGCCTCGGCCACGAGACCCGGGCCTTTGTCCTAGGCTACATGTGCCACCTCGTCACCGACGAACACTGGATCGCCGGGGTATACCGGCCCTACTTTGGCAAGAAAGCCTCCTCCGACCCGATAACCAACGTCCTGGACCGCATCCTCCAGTTCGACCTGGACAAGCGCGAGCGCAACGGCATCCGGGACCTGGACGGCGTCCTGGAAGCCCTCAAGAGCGCCGACACCGGTGTCAGTGTCTCCTTCATAGACTCCGACCTCCTGAGTCGCTGGAAGGACGTCATGACGGAGCGCACCTCCATGGACCTCGACTGGGATCACCTGCGGCGCTTCGTCAGGAAGGCCCTGCCCCAGCGCCTGAAAGACGACGAGGGGACCATGAACTCCGTCATCTCCCAGGGCCCCGACCTGCTGTCCCGCGCCCGTAAGCAGGCCCCCGACCACGTCATCGCCTCCTTTAGGGCCAAGGCCATCGACCAGTTCGTTGCCATTGCCGGGGAATACCTCTCTTGAGAATCATAACCGACTCAACCGGGGCCCTCGAACGCCTCCGCCGGCCCCGCGCCGGCCCTGACGCCCCCGTCAATCCCAGGGTCGCCGCCGGCATCGAGCGGATATTCGGCGAGCCTCTCTCCGTTTCCGACGCCGCGGCCCGTATCCTAGACGACGTCCGGGCCCAGGGCGATGCTGCGCTCTTTGACTACCTGCGCCGCATTGACGGCCTCTCCCCCGACCGCTTGGAAGTCCCCCAGGGCGAGCTCGCCGCCGCCCTCGACGAAATCCCCACCGACGTCGCCGACTCCCTCCGGTTCGCCGCTCGACGTATAGGGAACTACCAGGAAGAGCTTGCCGGGCACGCTATCCGCGATTTCAGGAGCAACGGGCTCGGTCAGCGGGTCACGGCCCTGGACAGGGTCGGGCTCTATGTTCCCGGCGGGACGGCCGTATATCCTTCCACCGTCCTCATGACCGCCATCCCCGCCCGGGTCGCCGGGGTCCGGGAAGTCGTCCTCGTCACCCCTCCCCGTACCGACGGCTCCATCGCGCCCGTCGTTCTTGCCGCCGCCGCCATAGCCCGAGTCGACAGGGTCTTCGCCGTGGGTGGGGCCCAGGCCATCGCCGCTCTCGCCTACGGGACCGAGTCCATACCCGCCGTCGACAAGATATTCGGCCCCGGCAACGCATTCGTTCAGACCGCCAAGCGCATGGTCTTCGGCGCCGTCGGGGTTGACACCATCCAGGGCCCCACCGAGGCCGTAACCATTGCCGACGACCACGTCTCCCCAGCCTGGTGCGCCGCCGACATACTAGCCCAGGCCGAGCACGACCCCGACTCCGTGTCCATCCTCATCACCGATTCCCCGTCCCTCGCCGAGCGGGTGCAATCGGAGCTATCCGAGCTTCGACAACGCTCCCAGCGCCAGGATATTCTCACCCGATCCATGGACGACAACGGGGCCATCATCGTCACCGAGACCATCGAGCAGGCCATCGACCTAGCCAACGTCTATGCCCCCGAGCACCTCTGCCTAATGGTCCGTAACGCCGACCGCTATGTCGGCCTGGTCAGGAACGCGGGCGCCCTCTTTCTCGGCGATCACTCTCCCCACGTCCTCGGGGACTACGTCGCAGGCCCGAGCCACGCCCTCCCGACGGCGGGAGCCGCCCGCTACAGCTCGGCCCTCAGCGTCAACGATTTCCTCAAGGCCACCTCCATCATCTCCCTGTCGGAAGAGGAGTCGGGGCCCCTATTGCCCCACGGCATCCGCATAGCCCGGCAGGAGGGCTTCGAGTCCCACGCCCGCTCCCTGGAGGTCCGCACCGCCCAGCGTTCCGTCACCGGGGCAGGAGGTTGAACGTGGACGGCAAAATGGCTCGAACTTCCATCCGTGACCTCATGCGCCCCAACCTTCGCCACCTCGCGGGCTACACCCCCGTCGTACCCGTCGAGCGCCTGGTCGCCGAGGGTTGTGACTCGTCTGCGGTAACCCGCCCGCCCGTTAAGCTGGACGCCAACGAAAACCCCTACGGGCCTTCACCCCATGTCCTGAAGGCAATCGCCAGGAGCGAGGCCCTTCACGCCTACCCCGACGCCGAGCAGCGCACTCTGCGGGCCGCCCTCGCCGAGTACGTCGGGCTGGCGTCGGAGAACATAATCGTCGGCAACGGCTCCGACGAAGTACTGGACATGATCATCCGGCTGCTCCTGGAGCCCGGGGACAGGGTGTTGAGCTGCATCCCGACCTTCGGCATGTACAAGTTCCTCACCGACGTCGCCGGCGGCCGGCTCATCGAGCTTGACCGCACCCCCGACTACGGAATAGATCTCGACGCCGTAAAAGCCGCCACCGACGCCAAGACCAAGATCGTCTTCCTCGCCTCTCCCAACAACCCCACCGGCAACAGCGTGCCCCGGGAGCAGGTCGTGGACCTCCTTGAGACGGGCCTCTTCGTCGTCATCGACGAGGCCTACTTCGAGTTTGCCGGCCACACTGTCGCCGGCCTGGTCAACGACTATGAGAACCTCATGGTGGCCAGGACCTTCAGCAAGTGGGCGGGCCTCGCCGGCGTCCGGATTGGCTACGCCATCGTCTCCCCGCAGGTCGGCGCCTATCTCAACCAGATCAAGCAGCCCTACAACATCAGCGTGTTCGCCCAGATCGCCGCCCTAGAGTCCCTCAAGGACCGGGAATACCTGATGGGCAACGTCCGGGCCCTGGTGGACGAAAGGGCCCGGCTCTTCGATATCCTCCAGGGCGTCGACTACCTATCCCCCGTCCCCTCCGAGGGCAACTACGTACTCTGCAACGTCACCCGCGGCGACGGCGAGCAGGTCTTCAACCTGCTGAAGCAGCGCAACATATTCGTCCGGTATTATGATAGGCCCAACCTGAAGAACTGCTTCCGCATCAGCGTCGGCAGACCCGAAGACACCGACCGCCTCGCCGACGCCCTCGCGGAGATCGGCTTGGAACTGCATGGCTGACAGAAAAGCCCTCCTCGAACGAAAGACCGGCGAGACCGATATCTCCGTACGGGTCGACATCGACGGCACGGGCCAGTACGAAGTTGACACCGGCGTCCCCATGCTCGACCACATGCTGTCGCAGCTCGCCCGCCACGGCGCTTTTGACCTCAACGTCCGCGCCCAAAGCTCCGCCGACCCCGACGGCCACCACGTGGTCGAGGACGTAGCCATCCTCCTGGGAAGGGCCTTCGGCCAGGCCCTCGGCGACCGCACGGGCATCGTCAGGATGTCCCACGCCCTCGTCCCCCTTGACGAGGCCCTCGCCCTCGTAGCCCTCGACCTCGGTGGTCGGGGCTACGCCCAGGTCGACATATCTTTCTCGCAACCCGTGGTCGGCGGCCTAACTTCCGACATGACCCGCCACTTCCTGGAGACCTTCGCCGTAGAGGGTCGGTTCAACATTCACGCCAAGTTCATGGCCGGCCTCAACGACCACCACAAGATCGAGGCCCTATTCAAAGCCCTAGCCAAGTCCATGGACACCGCCTCTCGCATCGACGCCCGCACCGCCTCCCAGGTCCCCAGCACCAAGGGCGTCATAGAGACCTAGCCGGACTCCCCCGTCCTCCGGAGGGGCCGCTCGTGCTGAGCCTGTCGAAGTATGAGCGGGGGGAGGGGATGGATTCCGGCTCGGGGGCCGGAATGACAGGTAGGGGGACGGGTTGTTTCTTCCGTCTTTCCTGTGGAGGCAGGAATCCAGGGGGGGGTGGGATGTAGGCGAAGGTGGAGTCCGCTCGACCCTTCGACAGTCTCAGGGTGAGCGGGGACGGCGTTCTCGGGGGACGGAGAAAAGGATGGATTCCGGCTCGGGGGCCGGAATGACGGGTAGGGGGACGGGTTGTGTCTTCCGTCTTTCCTGCGGAGGCAGGAATCCAAGGGGGTGGGATGTAGGCGAAGGTGGAGTCCCCTCGACCCTTCAACAGTCTCAGGGTGAGCAGGGACGGCGTGCTCGGGGGACGGGGAAAAGGATGGATTCCGGCTCGGGGGCCGGAATGACGGATCAAGGGGTAGGGAGGGATGCCTTTCGTCATTCCTGCGGAGGCGGGAATCCAGGGGTGGGTTACCCCTCCACAACCTCGAAGGAATAGCTCTCAATCACGGGGTTGGCCAGCAGCTTCCTGCACATTCCCTCGACCTGCGCCTCCGCCTCTTCCCTCGTCTCCTCGTCCAACCTCACCTCCAGGTACTTCCCGGCCCGTACCTCCCTCGCCGACGAAAACCCCAAGGAATGAAGAGCCCCCAGGATGGTGAGCCCCTGGGGGTCGTTCACGGTCGGCTTCAGGCTTACGTGGACTTTCGCTAGGTACATCCCTACGCGTTTAGACGCCCCTACCTCACGCCGCCGTCAAGGGTCTCCGGCCCCTTATCGTAGTGAGCAGCGACAAAAGCATTCATCACCGTTTCATCATATTGTGCTAGCAGCACATAATATTCCCATGCTGCCATTGCTATTGTTGCTGGCAGTGTAGCGGCCCCTGGCGTCACCACAAAACCCCTTACTCCACTAGGCTGGTTTTGCACGAACGTTTCAATGTTAGTAATCACGTCTGGTGTCGCAGTATCGCGGTAATAGATCACGATGCCACCGTGCTCCATGTTATGTACCAGCGCTTCGTCGGGTTGGCGTTCCCTGTAAATTCCCCAATCCATTGGCGCAACTCCCGGGACATTCCAGTGAGGCCCCGATGTTGGCGGATTGGTCCTATAGGCTGAGGCCCGTGTGGGAAACTCTATGTGGTCTCGCGCCCCTGGATAGTTCGCCGCAAAATATAGTTCACCCTCTACTGAGGTGGTCCCATTTACGGGCTCCCCCGAGGGTTCTTCTCCCGGCTCCCCTTGCGGCTCCCTGGTCAATGCAGGGGCAACCACCGTAATCACGAAGAAGAGGGCCACCCCCGCGATGATGAACCACTGGTATTTCTGCCAAAATGATTTGCCGGTGGGCGGCCTGACCGGTCCTCTCTGTCTTGCCAATTTAGCCTCTATTCGTACCTGACTTCACAAACAAGTATCCCATTACAGCTTTTCCCCTGTCAACCGTTGGTAAGCCTG
>JAAXHX010000090.1 GCA_012270635.1 Dehalococcoidia bacterium
CTCCTGTCCAAGAACGAGACCGGATACCGCAACCTGATCCAGCTGGTCACCAAGGCCAACATGGAGGGCTTCTACTACAAGCCCCGCATGGACCGGGCCCTCTTCGAAGAGCACCACGAGGGTCTCGTCGTCCTCTCCGGCTGCCCCACCGCCGAGCTCCCCCGGGCCATCCTGGAAGGCCGCATGGACGACGCCTACGCCACCGCCCGATGGTACCGCGAGGTCTTCCAGGACTATTACCTTGAGATCCAGCGCCATGACCTCGACATGCTCACCCCCATCAACGAGGGCTTGGTCCGCATCAGCCGTGACCTCGAAATCCCCCTCGTCGCCACCAACGACGTCCACTACATCCACCGTGACGAGGCCGCCGCCCAAGACATTCTCCTCTGCATCCAGACCAACGCCTCCGTGCAGGACGAGAAGCGGCTGAAGATGTCCGATGACTCCCTCTACCTCAAGACCCCCCAGGAGATGCACAGCCTCTTCGCCGACCTGCCCGACGCCCTGGAAAACACCATGCGCATCGCCGACGCATGCGACCTGTCCATCGAGTTCGACCGCCTTCGCCTTCCCCACTACCCCACGCCCAACGGAGAGGACCCCGACGCCTACCTCGCAACCCTCTGCGAAGAGGGGTTCCGCCGCCTCTACCCCGGTGCCGGGGAGAACGCCCGCCGTCGCCTCCTCGACGAGCTGGACGTCATCAAGAAGACCCAGTTCGCCAACTACTTTCTGGTCGTAATGGACATCACCTCCTACGCCCGGGAGCACGGCATCCTCTTCGGTGTCCGGGGAAGCGCCGCCGGCAGCGTCGTCCTCTACTGCCTCGGCATCACCGACATCGACCCCCTGGAATACGGCCTCGTCTTCGAGCGTTTCCTCAACATCGAGCGCAACGAAATGCCCGACATCGACCTCGACTTCCAGGACGACCGCCGGGACGAGCTCATTTCCTACGTGACCCGCAAGTACGGCGCAGAGCACGTGGCCCAGATCATCACCTTCGGCACCCTCGGGGCCCGAGCGGCCCTCAGGGACGTGGGCCGGGCCCTCGGCCTCCCCTATTCCATGGTCGACAACGTGGCCAAGCAGGTCCCCTTCGGCGCCAAGTCCATATCCGACGCCATGAAGGCCAACCCCGAGCTCAACAACACCTACGAGCAGGACCACGCCGTCCGCAAGCTCGTCGATTCTGCCCAGAAGCTGGAGGGCGTCGCCCGACACGCCAGCACCCACGCCGCGGGCATCGTCATTTCCCAGGAGCCCCTCACCAACTACGTTCCCCTCCAGAGGGCCTCCCGCGGCGACGGTGAGGAGATAGCCGTCACCCAGTTCTCCATGGACCCCATCGCCAAGCTCGGCTTGCTGAAGATGGACTTCCTGGGCCTGATCAATCTGACCATCCTAGGCAAAGCCCTAGACATCATCGCCGACAGCGGGGGCGGCAGGAGCTCCCTCAACGATATCCCCCTCGACGACCAGAAGACCTTCGACCTCCTCTCCAGCGGCGAGACCACCGGCATATTCCAGCTGGAAAGCTCGGGGATGCGGCGCTATATCAAGCAACTCAAACCCTCTTCCGTCAACGACGTCGCCGCCATGATCGCCCTCTACCGACCCGGCCCCATGGAGCACATAACCCACTTCATTGACGCCAAGCATCAGCGGGCCCAGGTCACCTATCCTCACCCCGCCCTCACCGATATCCTTAAGGAGACCTACGGCGTCATCGTCTACCAGGACCAGGTGCTGCTCATCCTCCGCACCTTCGCGGGCTACAGCCTCGGGCAGGCGGACGTGGTGCGGAAGGCCATGGGCAAGAAGATAGCCTCCCTCATGGCCGAGGAGCGGCAGCGCTTCATGGAGGGCGCCACAGCCAACGGCTTCCCCCAGGACCTCTCCGGCTACGTCTTCGAGCTCATAGAGCCCTTCGCAGGGTACGCCTTCAACAAGGCCCACAGCGTCAGCTACGCCATGATCTCCTACTGGACCGCCTACCTGAAGGCCAACTACCCCGTAGAGTTCATGACCGCCCTCCTCACCTGTCACCCCGGCCAGTCCGAGCACACCTCCGCCGCCGTGGAGGAGTGCCGAAAGCTCGGCATACAAGTCTTCCGCCCGGACATCAACATGTCGGACATCGGCTTCACCATGGAGCGCGACAACAGCGCCAGCGCCATCCGGTTCGGCCTCGCTGCCGTCAAGAACGTCGGCGACGGCGCTGTCCGACCCCTGGTCGACGCCCGTCACGCCGAGGGCCCCTTCAAGTCCATCGAGGACATGTGCCGCCGAGCCAACCTGCACAACCTGAACAAGAGGGCCCTGGAGAGCCTGATAAAGGTCGGGGCATTGGACTCGCTGGAGGCCCGGGGCGCCCTGCTGGGCGGCATAGACCGCATCCTCTCCATGTCCCAGAGGGAATGGGACTTGAAGAACTCCGGCCAGTCCACCATGTTCGACCTTTGGGGCGAGTCCGTCGCCACCCCCCTCCCCGAGCTGGAGCTCGAGCAGATGAGGATTCAGCCGGGCGAGTCCGAGTCCTGGGAGCGGGAACTTCTGGGCGCCAGCCTCTCCGAAAGCGCCATCGCCCGCGTCCACCGCAGGCTCGGCAACAGCGTCTCCAACATGTGCGGCGAAATCAGCGCGGAGCTGGACGGCCAGAAGGTGAAGCTGGTCGGGCAGGTCTCCTCCTTCAGGACGGGGACCACCCGGCGGGGAGACCCCTTCGGCGCGGCCGTCCTGGAAGACATGACCGGCGCCACCGAGGTCATGGCCTGGAAAGAGGTCTATGAAAGGACCCAGGGACTCTGGGTAGAGGGTTCCATCCTCAAGGTCGAGGGCCGGGTCCGCCTCCGCACCGGCGACCGGGTCTCCGTCCATTGCAACGCCGTAGAAAAATTCGAGCTCCCCACCGAAGACGACGACCCTTCCGACCCTCCCGTCATCCCGGCCCCCGAGCCGGGACCCATCCCCGCCGAAATGTCAACTGAACAAGCGGCGGAGAAGCCCCCACACCCCGCCCCTCCCGTCGTCCCGGCCCCCGAGCCGGGACCCATCCCCGCCAAAGGGTCAACCGAACAGGCGGCGGAGGGGCCCGCTCAC